>JBFYQI010000382.1:0-6838 GCA_041302875.1 Ignavibacteria bacterium | reverse complement strand
GGAGGACGAAAGCCGAATGGCGTGCACGCATCGCAAGTACTCCCCGATACGGTGGTGGACTGCGAGGTTGCTGGTGATGATGCAATAATATGGGATTGAGGAAGAGGAGAAGCAAGGGGGGAGGGGTATGGGGATTGATGATTATTGATTGATGATTGTTGATTGGGGATTGACAAGCGTAGCTCATTGATTCCATGCTTTTGTTCGCATAGATTACACAGAATTGCGGCGGAGCACCATTTGAAAGTGTTTCTCACATTTCTCACCATCCTCTCTCTCTCGGAGCCTTGCCTCGCCCAGCACGATTCCCTCTCTGATGTCTTCCCCCTCGCTGTTGGAAATCGATGGTTCTATGCGTTCAAGACATCGAATCATGCCATGATGAGGCGGTACAACATTCTCCGCACGGGTACTGCCATGTGTCAGATCGTCGGATCAGTACCGTCAGGGGACAGCATCGTCTGGCAGGTGATGCGCAAGAGATCATTCCTCCAGTATTATGAGGGGACGACGATACCGGGACCACCGACAACAATGACCGACAGCGTTACATTTTCTCTACAGGAGTCATTGTTCGGCGCTCGTGAATTATGTGCATTCCCCTCACAGAACCTTGCCTCAGATGTATGGCCGTTGTGGCACCTCTACGGCGACTCATCGCAATTCTTCCGCTTCAGCACGACAGACTCCACCGGTGTGCGGTTCTTGAATCTGGGGTGGTATTACTTGCCCAATACCACCCGCAAGATCTCGTTCAAGAGAGACTCGGGTGTTATAAGTGTTTCTGGATGGATTGGTGATGGTGTGTCCAGTGATGAATGGGAATATCATCTGTCCGCATTTGTTCCTTCCATTCCAGGTCCGCATCTCAGCGCCCCGAAATCAATCACATACAATGGTCTTACCGGCGTGTGCAGCGACACGACTGTCCAGCTTGTGAGTTCGGGAACCGATTCCTTGCGTATTACCGCAATCTACAGCTCTGACTCATTGCTCATTGCAACGGTTTCCAAGCAAACGATTGCCCCGGTGAGCGAGGTGCTGCTTACGGTGCGACATCGCGCTCCGGCGGCCAGTGGATCGGACGGGAGGTTGTTCATCATCAGCAATTCGCCAACGTCGCCGGATACCATCGATGTGCATGTACAGGGAGGGGATGCGACGATTCTCAAGATCGATATTCGTGTGGCGAACTTCGGGAATGTGTTCTATTCGCGCCGGTTCCTTGATACGACAGTTGCGATCGTGAATATGGGCAATATCCCGCTTTGCATCGATACGCCCATTGTGCGTTCATACTATTGGCCCGGGAATCCGAATCTACTCGAATGGTCCCTGAGCCGCATGACCTTGGACCATGGAGACACAGCCTACTGCCGCCTCCATTTCAAAATGAATTCTGACACGTATGAACAGTACATCGATCTGCTCATTCCTTCAAACGCGCCGACCTCGCCCGATACGATACACCTTCTCGGAAAGGTTGTGGGAGGAATGCTCAGGTTCTCCGCTCGCCAGTTCTCATACTCCGCAGACGTCAATGGGATGGGAGGTGGGGTATTGTACTTGACACACTGGGGCGGCGGCCTCAACGTCCATCGTACAGATCCATCGAATCCTGCGTTCAAAGTTCCATACAATCTCCCCTCCCAGTTCACCGGATGGACGGCGACATATGCAGACACGATTCAATTCGTTCCAAGAGCCGCTGGAACATATCATGATTTCATCCTATACCATTCCAGATCGCTCGAACCTGGGGACGACATCCCCGCAGTGGACACCGTCTGGCTTTCAGGGATAGCGGGAGATGTTATTCATATCGATGACGACATCCCTACAGCGTTTGTACTGGGTCAGAACTATCCTAATCCCTGTAATCCGCGAACGACCATACCGTTCGATGTTCCTGTCAGAAGTCGCGTCTTACTGTCAGTTCATGACCTACTCGGACGCCCTGTCGCCTCATTGGTGGACGGCGTGTTTGATCCGGCGCATTACGAAATACCATTTGACGCAGGGGGTCTTTCAAGCGGAGTCTACATCTACAATATGGAGGGATATCCGTCTGTATCGAATTCTGTTCAATGTGGTGCGTACGTCTTTGTAAAGAAACTTGTCGTCGTACGTTGAAGTTGAACTCTTTGTCGCGTACGATGCCCTAACCCGAAGTGATAGTGGTCCTCACAAGCATCACCATCTCAAGGTACTCACTATGCCTCCTTCACCCCTCATTCCAACTCCTGATACAATCCCTGCGCCTGCATGGATCTTCCATATCCTTGATGTGACGCTGTTCCTGCTGCATATCACCGTCATCAATGTGCTTGTGGGGGGAAGTCTGTTGTTCCTGTACTCCCGTTTCATGCGCAGAGATCAACCGAATGAAACGCTTGAACCGCTTGCCAAGAAACTCCCCGTGACCTTCGCATTGGGGATCAACCTCGGCGTCGCGCCGCTCCTCTTTCTGCAAGTCATCTGGGGACATCTCTTCTATTCCAGTTCGATTCTACTCGGCGTCTTCTGGATCCTCGTGATCCCTCTCGTCATTCTGGCGTACTACGGGACATATATCCATGCGAAGTCCGCGGGGAACGGACTGGCGCTCTTCGGGATTGGCATGGCATCGCTCGTTCTGCTCTATGTCGGCTTCATCTTCGTGAACAACATCCTTCTCATGCTGCAACCGAAGGAATGGACGGCCTACTTCGGCAACCGTAACGGGACGATCCTATTGCTCTCCGATCCGACTCTTATTCCGCGCTACCTCCACTACATCGTCGCTTCCGTCGCGATCGCGGGATTGTTCTTGTCGACGGTGTGGACGATCCGGAAGGGGAAGCAAGTCCAAGGAGCGGATGAACAGATTGGCAAAGGCCTCAAGATCTTCGGTTACGCGACAGTCGTACAGGCGGCGGTCGGGCTCTGGTTCCTGATGGCGCTGGAGCGGGAGATGATGCTTCAGTTCATGGGGGGTGATCCGTGGGCCACGGCATTCTTCGGGATCGGATTCCTCAGCGGACTCGGTGCGATCGCGACCGCCTTCGGAGGAAAATTCCGGCCGACGCTCATCATGACCATCATCACGATGGTCGCGATGGTCATCACGCGCGATCAGCTCCGCGCGATGTATCTCAGCGGCTCGTTCGATCCGTCATCGCTGACGGTGAATCCGCAGTATGGGGTCCTTGTTCTCTTTCTTGTCATTCTCGTCCTCGGCCTCGCAAGTGTCGTCTGGATGCTGCGTGCCGGATTCCGAACTGATGCCGGGAGGGCCGCGTCATGAACTATCCGATCTGGGATCTGACGACCATCGGCGGCGGCTCGCTCATCGCGCTCATCGCCATCCTTCATGTCTACATCGCGCATCTCGCGGTCGGAGGAGGGTTGTTCCTCTGGCTCACAGACCGCACGGCGGTCAAACGAAGCGACGCGCAATTGACCGACTACGTTCGACGTCACACCTGGTTCTTTCTGTTGTTGACGATGGTGTTCGGCGGCGTGACGGGAGTCGGCATCTGGTTCATCATCGCGCTGGTTCAGCCGGCGGCGACCTCGTCGCTTATCCACAACTTCGTGTTCGGATGGGCGATCGAATGGGTCTTCTTCGTCGGCGAGATCGTGGCGTTGCTCGTCTATCACTACCGATTCACGGTGATGACGGAAAAGGACCGGCTGCGCGTTGCATTCCTGTACTTCCTGTTCGCATGGCTCAGTCTCGTCATCATCAACGGCATTCTCGCCTTCATGCTTACGCCTGGCGCATGGTTGGCGACGGGCGGCTTCTGGGACGGGTTCTTCAATCCGACCTATTTCCCTTCGCTCGTCTTCCGGACCAGCATGGCTGCCGTGATCGCCGGATTGTTCGGATTTGTGACGGCATTGTTCATCAAGGACGAGTCCTTCCGCGCACGGCTGATGAACTACTGCGCGCGCTGGCTCTTGTATCCGCTGATCGGCGTTGTTCCATCCGCCGTGTGGTACTACTATGCGCTTTCTGAGGAGATCCGGGTGCGGAGCTTCGATCTGAATCCGCAGACAATGCCGTTCGTCTGGATCTTCGGACTCGCGACGGTGGCGCTCTTTGTTGCCGGCGTGATCCTGATCCGCCGCTCCTCGCTCGCGGTGCAAAGGATCCTAACGGTGATCGTCGTAGCGATCGGACTGGGATGGATCGGCGGCTTCGAGTATGTGCGCGAGATCGCGCGCAAGCCGTACATTATCGGTGAGTACATGTACAGCACGTCGATCACCAAAGACCAGGTCGCTACGCTGAACCGTGAAGGCGTGCTGAAACATGCACGATGGTCGGAGGTTCGGGAGGTCATCGCAGAGAATCGCGCGTTAGCGGGACGTGAATTGTTTCGGCTTCAGTGTCAAAGCTGTCATACGATCAACGGCATCCGGAACGACATCGTGCCGCGCATCAAGGGATTCACCTATCTCGGCCTGCTGGCGCATCTGACGGGACAGGGAAAGATCCAGACTTACATGCCGCCGTTCATGGGGACGCAGGAAGAAAAAGAAGCGCTCGCGTTCTACATGACGACGGAATTGCTCGACATTCCTGCGACCGTGGAACCGCCTTCGAGTCAGGTCGTCCCGACGACCGAAACGATCCCCCCGTTCGACGTGAAGAAGTCGGAGTACATCCTCCTCGTTTGGAACGACCTCGGCATGCACTGCATGACTGATGGCGACAAGTGGTTCAGCTTCTTGCCGCCGGCGAATACGCTTGAGGCCCAGTTGATCAAGCGAGGAGATCCCCCGCAGTTGGTGACCGAGGGGATCGAACTGCGGTATGAAGTCGAACCCGGGCACGGAAATCCATCCGTGCATTCGGAGTTCTGGAAGTTCGCGGAACCGCTCTATGGAAAGAAGCTCGAAGCCAACATGGGCCTCTTCGGGAAGGGGATGCAAGGAACCTTCGACATCGATACCGAGCGCAACAGCTTCATCGCACCGGGCATTCCTGTGCTTCCCTATGCGGATGATGGAAGATACAATCCGTATCCGAGCTTCACGGTCAAGGCGGTGGAGCAAGCGACGGGGAGGGTGCTGATCACGACCCGTGTCGTTGCGCCGGTCTCCACGGAGATTGGCTGCAAGAATTGCCACGGCGGAGAGTGGAAGGCCAATGGGACTGGACTGGGGGACGAGACGGCGAAGAACATCCTCGCGGCGCACGACCGGTTGAGCGGAACCACGCTGCTGGAATCTGCTCTGGAGGGGAAGCCGCAACTCTGCCAGAGTTGTCATCCCGATCCGGTGCTTAACGCGGCGGGGGACTCCACGGTCGTCGATTTCTCCACGGCGATGCACGGGTGGCATGCGGCGTACATGCCGCTGGAAGGATCCGCATCATGCGACGTCTGCCATCCCAGCGCGCCGAAGGGGAACACACGATGTTTGCGCGATCCGCACAGCGCTCTCGGACTTGGCTGCACGGATTGTCACGGCACGATGCAGGAAGACGCCGTCGCGTTGCTGAAGCCCGAGCAGGCGAAGCCGTCCGCACAACGGATGCTTCGTGCGATTGCTGATGCAGAAACCGAGTCCATTGAGCCGCGCGTAGCCTGGCTGGGACAGCCCGATTGTTTGAACTGTCACGTGGACTTTGCGAAACCGGAAGCGGGATACAAGGGATTCAACCAATGGACTGCGGGAGGTGCAGACCTCTATCGGAACCGAACGGATGATGCCGGAGTCCGTTGTCCGGCGTGTCACGGTTCAACGCACGCGTTGTATCCGGCGAAGAATCCCGCGCACCGGGACCGGGACAACATTCAGCCGCTGCAGTACATCGACAGTCGCGCTCCCATCGGGTCGAACGGAACGTGCGCCGTGTGCCACGGCAAGAAGATGACCGACGCGATCCACCATCCGAATATGGAGCGGCCGTTCCGGAATGCGGGACTACTGAAGTAGCTAGGAGGACAAGCCGGCACCCTGCGGGCTGCACGCACTGTCCGCACTCTTTGGCCCCTTCGGTTGCAAAGCGCGCGCGAGGCCGCCGGCACTTGTCTCCGCGCTTCTCCCCGGGAATCTCCCCGGGCGAAGTTGTCCATCCGCTAGTGCCAACACCAATAAGTTGCCTTGTATTAAGGCGAACGGTCATGCTGAGCTTGCCTGCCCCGCTGGTGAGATCCCATGCGGCAGGCGGGGTCGAAGCATGACCGTGGATCAGGCGTCAGTCTTCGACACCGTTCGACCCCGCACACGGCGCAGGGGCAGGCAAGCTCACGGTGACATGCTCAGACTGACGGTCTTTGCAAAACACAAGACGGCTTTCTGGTACCGGCGCTAGGACGCCGATCTGTCCTCCGGGGACCGTGTACGAAGAGAACCGCCATGAAAGCGGGGGGTGGATCTTGCTAGACATGTTAACTTCTGGGAGGATCTTTCATGACCCGCATTGAACGGAGCATTCTCATCTCCGCCCCGGTGAATGAGGTTTTCGCCTACGCATCCGATCATCGGAAATGGCCTGAATGGTTCGAAGGCGTGTCGTCGCGAACGGTGTGGGACTTCCAATCCCTTGGCAATGAGACCAGATTCACCTACACCCTCGAGTACTATCTGCCATTCCCGCGACTCAGCGGATGGGTCGACACCCTGATCATGAAGCCGCAATGGGAGAAGCTCATTCGCATTTCGCTGGAGAATCTGAAGCGGCGCGTTGAGCAGGAATGCTCCCCGGGGATCACCCCGGGTGTATCCCCCGGGAAGGGCTCTCACACTTGACCCCTCCCATGTGGAAGCGCACGACCGCAACATTCCTTGCAAGTCAGACGCTGTCGCTGTTTGGTTCATCTCTGGTCCAATATGCGCTGTTGTG
>JBFYQI010000372.1:0-2682 GCA_041302875.1 Ignavibacteria bacterium | reverse complement strand
GAAGTCATCTGTTCGTCATGCCTGCTGGAGGCGGAATCCCGCGTGATCTCACGCCCGGAGATTTCGACACACCCCCGATCGACCTCGGAGGCGCATGGGATTACGCGTTCTCGCCTGACAGTAAGGAGGTCGTCTTCACCCGAAATCCGGACCCTCTCGTTGCGATCAGTACGAACAACGAACTCTATGTTGTCCCCGTGGCCGGGGGCGAGATCCGTCGGATCACCGACAATCCTGCGAACGACAGCCAGCCGCTCTATTCTCCGGACGGCAAATTCATCGCCTACCGCAAGATGCGGCGTCCGATGTTCGAAGCAGATCAACGGCAACTGACCCTCTTCGATCGTGTGACAGGAACACACACCGTGATCTCGGGGAGCGTTAATCTGAGCGTGAATGATGTCGTCTGGCTTCCGAACTTGAAGGCCATCATCTTCAACGCCGACGAGCGAGGGCGGGAAGCGATCTATCGGCTGACGCTTGCGGATCGATCCGCAAAGCCGCTGCTGCAAAGCGGCATGGCCACGCAGCTCCGTCTTACGCCGGATGGCAAAACGCTGATCTTTCTCCACGAAACGATCAACCGTCCTGCGGAGCTTGCCGCGGTGAATGTCGATGGTTCCGGATTCCGTTTGCTCACGAACATCAATGGCGAGCGATTGGCGACACTGGAAATGAATCCGATGGAGGAATTCTGGTTCACGGGGGCCGAAGGGGCGAAGGTTCACGGACTGCTCGTGAAGCCGGCGAAGTTCGATCAGGCGAAGAAGTATCCGATGGTATTCCTCGTCCATGGAGGTCCGCAGGGACAATGGGGGGACCAATTCCATTACCGTTGGAACGCGCAGATGTTCTCTTCGCGCGGTCACGTCGTAGTGCTCATCAATCCCCGCGGAAGCACGGGATACGGACAACAGTTCACAGATGAGATCAGCGGCGACTGGGGCGGACGCGTGTATGAAGATCTGATGAACGGCCTCGACGTCGCATTGAAGCAGTTCCCCTTCATCGACGGGAACCGCATCGCCGCCGCGGGGGCCTCGTACGGCGGGTACATGATGAACTGGTTCCTCGGCTCAACGGACCGGTTCGCGTGCATCGTCTCCCATGACGGCGTCTTCAATCCGGTCAGCATGTATGGGACAACGGAAGAACTGTGGTTTCCCGAATGGGAGTTTGGCGGGACGCCATATCAGCATCCCGAGCTCTTCAAGAAATGGTCGCCGTTGGAGAAAGCAAAGCACTTCAAGACACCAACCCTCGTTGTCCACGGACAGCTGGATTATCGTGTCGATGTGAGTGAGGGTTTTCAACTGTTCACGGCGCTGCAGCGGCAGGGCGTGAAGTCGAAAATGCTGTATTTTCCGGACGAAGGGCACTTCGTCGCGAAGCCGCAGAACGCCGAACTCTGGTATCGAACGGTGCTTGATTGGATCGAAGAACATACGCAACCTCGTCAGAACTGATCGAAGGAGAAGAACGATGGCGAAGAAGAAAGCGGTACGAAAGGTCAAAACTGCGAAGCGTCCGGTGAAGAAGGTGGTCGTGAAGAAGACGAAGAAGGCTGTTCCGGCAGGGAAGGGCGTGTCGAAGTTCCAGGCGAGCATCCTGAACCTCATCATTGAGACCTCGACCAATTTGCCGCCGGATGTTCGCCGGGCGCTGAAGGCGGCGGAAGCGCGGGAAGATGCGAAATCGCAGGCGGGTCTCGCCGCGAAGACGGTGGCGATCAACGTCGATATGGCGTGCGACAACAGCGGGCCGATCTGCCAGGATACCGGCATGCCGACATTCGAGATCAAGACTCCGGTCGGTGTGAACCAGGTGAAACTCGTTCCGCAGATCAAAGCCGCGGTGGCCGAAGCGACGCGTCTGGGGAAGCTCCGGAACAATGCGGTCGACTCGCTGAGCGGCAAGAATAGCGGCAACAATCTGGGTGAGGGAGTTCCCGTCATTCACTTCCACCAGTGGGAGAAGAATGAGATCGAGGTGAAGCTCATCCTGAAGGGTGGAGGATGCGAGAACAAGAACATCCAGTATTCGCTCCCGTGCGAGTTGGCGCACCTCGGGCGTGCCGATCGTACCATGGACGGGATCCGCAAGTGCATTATGCATGCGGTGTGGCAGGCGCAGGGGCAGGGATGCAGTGTGGGCGCGATCGGTGTCGGCATTGGAGGCGACCGTACGTCCGGGTATCAGCTTGCAAAAGCACAGCTCTTCCGCGAACTCGACGATGTCAATCCGAATCCCGAACTGGCGAAGCTCGAACAGTACATCCTCGAGAACGCGGACACGCTCGGCATCGGTCCAATGGGATTCGGCGGAGAATCGACCCTGATTGGCTGCAAGGTCGGCGTGTATCACCGCCTGCCGGCGAGTTTCTTCGTCAGCGTCGCATACAATTGCTGGGCGTTTCGCCGGCTCGGAGTCGTTCTGAATCCGAACACGGGCGCGATCAAACGGTGGCTGTACAAGGACGATGCGCCGGCGCTCAAGATGGCAAAGGAGACGTCGCTGCCTCTTTCGGGGAAAGAGATCCGTCTTTCTCTGCCGCTGACCGAGGAGAAGGTCCGCAGTCTCCATGTCGGAGATATCCTGCTGCTGAACGGCACCATGCATATGGGACGCGACGTGCTGCATCATCATCTCATGACGCACGATTCTCCCGTCAGCCTTGACGGC
>JBFYQI010000362.1:0-5155 GCA_041302875.1 Ignavibacteria bacterium | reverse complement strand
TTCCGAATCCGATCGGCACCGCCCCCGGGTATCTGTTTGAAGATGCGGGGAAGGTCATGTTCGTCATGCCCGGCGTCCCGTACGAGATGAAAGCGATGATGGAGGCGACGGTCATCCCCTTTCTCGCTGCGAAGGGTTCGGATCACGTCGTCCGTCATCGGACACTCAAAACCACGGGGATTGCGGAATCGATCCTCGCGGAGCGGATCGGAGACATCAATGCTCTGCTTCGAAACGACGAAGGGCTGACGCTGGCGTTTCTTCCCAGTCCGCGCGGTGTCCGATTACGCGTCACCGCCCGTCGTCGATCGAGCGCGGATGCGGAGGCGTTGATCTCCCGCGTGGAGGAGGAGATCCGGGCACGAGCCGGGAAATACATCTATGGCGTGGACGACGAGGAAATCGAGGAGGTCGTGGGGAGGCTGCTCACGGAGCGAGGGCTGACCATTGCGGTCGCGGAGTCATGCACGGGGGGACTGATCGCCGACCGCCTGACCGATGTGCCGGGGAGTTCGGCTTATGTGGAGCGAGGATTCATCACATACAGCAATTCCTCGAAGGTGGAGGAACTCGGGCTCGACCCGAGGCTCATCGCAGAACACGGGGCTGTCAGCCGGCCGGTCGCGGAAGCGATGGCGCTCGGAGCGCGAGAACGAACGAAGACAGACATCGGAATCTCGACAACAGGGATCGCCGGACCAGCCGGTGGCTCGCAGGCGAAGCCGGTTGGCCTCGTGTGGATCGGATATTCCGACGCGCACGAAACATTCGCGATCGAATTCAGATTCGCGGAAGGGCGACGCCGCGTCAAGGAGCGGGCATCGCAGGCGGCATTGGAGATCGTGCGCCGGCGGCTGCTTGGAGTCGAACAGCTATTCTCCACCGCAGGGAAGAAGACGGGAACGCCATGAGCGTGATCCGGGCATTTATCGCGATCCCGCTCGAAGTGGAGATCCGCGACCGAATCAGGGACGTGCAGACGACCCTCCGCAACAGCGGCGGCGACGTACGCTGGGACGATCCTGCCAAGATGCACATCACCCTGAGGTTCATCGGGGATATGGACGAATCCCGGATCGACGAGCTCTCGCTTGCGGTCGAATCCGCGAGCATTGAAACTCCTCCGTTCGACATTGTATACTCGGGCGTGGGTGCCTTCCCCTCCAAGCGGAACCCCCGCGTCCTCTGGGTCGGGACGGAGCCGCAGCCGCAGTTGATGATCCTTCAACGACGGATCGAATACGCTTGCAGGACACTTGGCTTTGCGCCGGACCAGAAGGCTTTCCATGCACACATCACGCTCGGACGCGTGAAGCACACGCGGGATCTCGGCGGCTTGATTGCAGCGACAAATTCCGCTACTTTTGATGCGATTTCTGCGGTTTGCGACAGAGTTCATCTGATGAGAAGCATATTGCGCCCGGACGGGTCACAATACTCCGTTCTGGCAACCGTTCACCTTCATTCATAAGTGGAGTGTTCCATGGCTGATGCATCCCGTGAAGCGAAACTGCAAGCTCTGAAGATCGCCATCGATCAGATCGAGAAGCAGCACGGCAAAGGTTCCATCATGAAATTGAACGAGGGACCGATCGCCCGCATTGATTCGATCTCGACCGGCTCGATCTCGCTGGACGCGGCACTCGGCATCGGCGGCGTTCCCCGCGGACGCGTCGTGGAGATCTTCGGGCCGGAATCCTCCGGCAAGACGACCATCTGTCTCCACATCATCGCGGAAGCCCAGAAGCAGGGAGGGGTCGCGGCGTTCATCGATGCCGAACACGCCCTGGACATCGGCTACGCGAAAAAACTCGGCGTGGACGTCAACAATCTGCTTCTCTCCCAGCCGGAATATGGCGAGCAGGGTCTGGAGATCGTTGAGACGCTGGTCCGGAGCAACGCCCTCGATGTCATCATCATCGACTCCGTTGCCGCATTAACCCCGCGGGCAGAGATCGAGGGAGAGATGGGCGATCCCTCCATGGGCGTTCAGGCCCGGCTGATGTCCCAGGCCCTGCGGAAGCTCACCTCGGCCATCAGCAAGTCGAAGACATGCGTGATGTTCACGAACCAGCTCCGCCAGAAGATCGGCGTCATGTTCGGGAATCCTGAAACGACGACCGGCGGAAACGCGCTGAAGTTCTACGCCTCGGTTCGCCTCGATGTGCGCCGCATCGAAGCGTTGAAGGACGGGACGAACATGATCGGAAACCGGACGCGCGTGAAGGTCGTCAAGAACAAGGTCGCACCGCCGTTTAAGGAAGCGCAATTCGACATTCTGTACAACGAAGGGATCTCACGGCTTGGCGATCTGATCGACACGGCGGTTGAACACAACATCATCGCCAAGAGCGGGTCGTGGTTCTCTTACAAGGAGGACCGGATCGGTCAGGGGCGGGATGCGGTGAAGGCGTACCTGCAGAATTCCCCGGCCATGGCGATAGAAATTGACGGGCTTCTTCGGGCGAAACTGGGTCTGGGCGAAGCCGAGGAAGCGCCGGCGAAGAAGGAGGAAGCCCCTGCGAAGTCCGAGGCGGCACCGGCGAAGAAGTCGGCAAAGGCGAGCAGTTAGTCAAATAGACCGATTCCCTTGATCATCACGAAGGTTGAGCGACTGCGGGGGTCCCGCGCCCGGTATGCGATCCACATCGACGGACGCCGCGCATTCGACCTCGCGGAAACCATCGTGCTTCAGCAACGACTCGTCAGCGGCGACGAATTGGCGAGCGAAGAGCTCCGGAAGTTACGGAGCCTGGACGACGAGTGGAAGGCGCGGGAGATCGCAGTCAATTATTTGTCGTATCGCCCGCGAAGCAAGCGTGAGGTGGCGGACCATCTGCAGAAGAAGCAGATTCCCAGAACGGTCGCGCGGGCGACAGTCGAGCGTCTCGAGCAATTGGGATTGCTGAACGATCGTGAGTTTGCGCGGATGTTCGTTCGCGACCGGCTTCGCGAAAAGCGGACGGGAACGGCCCTTCTCCGACAGCAGCTGGCGGTCCGCGGCATCGCCCCGAAGGTGGTCGCCGAAGTGCTCGCGCAGGATGTCACCGAGGATGATCTCCGCGGCGCTTGCCGCGCACTCGCGGAGAAGCGACTTACACGAAACGCCTCTTCCTTTTCGCGTCTGGAGCCCCCGGTTCGGCGGCAACGACTTTTAGAGTATCTTCTTCGACGAGGTTTCTCGTTCGACACCGTGCAACAGACGATTCGCACTCTTCTCCCCTGACCATCCATGTCCCCCACATCCAATCGACCACTGCTCAAAGTCATCGCTCTGCTGGCGATCGTCAGCATCGCGTTCTGGATCTCCTCCTATTTCCCGGACCTGATGCTGACCGTCATCATCTCCGCACTGCTTGCGTTCGTGCTGAAGCCTCTCGTCGTTCTGCTGGAATTCCGTTTCGGGGTGCGGCGTCCGCTCGCGATCGCGATCGTCTTCGTCACCACCGGAGGGCTTGTTGCGTTGGCCGCGATCGAGCTCGTTCCCATGGGCATCGAGCGCCTCCGGTTGATGTACGCGACCTTCCGCGAGTTTCCGTTCGACCTGAAGTTGAACGAGATGGCCCTTTCCTTCGCATCAAACATGCCGTTCATCGAGGCATCGAGTGTTACAGCCAAGGTGAATGAATTCGTCCGAGCTGCGCAAGAGTCGATGGGCTCGATGTTGGAGCGGGCGGCCTCATTCTTGGTCACGCTCGCGATCGTCCCCTTTGTGACCTACTTCGTCCTTGCCGAAGGCGACAGCGCGTTGAAGAAGACCATTGAGCGCATTCCCAACAAGTACTTTGAGATGAGCCTGATGGTTCTCAATCGGATCTCGAATGATCTTGTCGGCTACCTCCGCGGCTGGATGCTCGATTCCCTGATCATCGGCCTACTGAGCATCGCCGGTTATCTCCTCATCGGCATCGATTACGCCATCATGATCGGGATCGTCGCGGGCGTGGCAAACCTTGTTCCGTACCTCGGCCCCATTGCCGGAGCTGTTCCTGCGCTTGTCGTCTCTCTCACCCAGTACGGGGACTTTTCCAAAGCGCTCCCGATCGCCATCGTGACGCTCTCCATCCAGATGATCGACAACATCATCGTCCAGCCCATCTGCTTCGCGAAGACGGTCGACATGCATCCGGTCACCGTTATCTTCGTCCTCATCATCGGAAACGAGCTGCTCGGCATTGCCGGCATGCTGCTGGCGATCCCCATCGCGACCATTCTGAAAGCCATCGCCGTGGAGACGTACTGGGGGCTGAAGCATTATCGCATCACCTCCTGAGGATGTCGCGCGTCGTCTTCGATATTGAGACCCTCGGATTCCCCCTGGAATCCTTCGACGAAACACAGCAAGAGTACCTGCTCAAATTCGCGGAGAACGAGGAACAGCGCGAAGACGCCATTCAGAAGCTCAGCCTCTATCCCACCACCGCACAGATCATCGCCATTGGGATGCTGAATCCCGACACGAACCGCGGGAAGGTCTTGTATCAAGCCGATCAGCACGGCGAATCGACAAGCGAGGACGGAGGCATCCGATTCATCGCCTGCGATGAGCGTCAGATCCTCGAGAATTTCTGGGCGGACATCGCACAGTTTCAGCAGTTCATCACCTTCAATGGACGCAGCTTCGACTGTCCCTTCATCCTGATGCGTTCTGCGATCCTGGGGGTCAAGCCGACCAAGAACCTGATGCCCTACCGGTACGATCCCTCAGTCCATTGCGACCTCCTCGAGCAGTTCACTTTCTACGGCGCCACTCGGAAATTCAATCTCGACTTCTACTGCAAATCATTCGCCATCGAGAGCCCGAAGTCCCATGGGATCACCGGACTCGACCTCCGCGGACACTTCGAGAAGAAGCACTTCAAGGCAATCGCGGAATACAACCTTTGGGATCTTCAGGCGACGGCGGAACTCTTCAGGAGATGGGAGGAGTTTTTGAAGGTGTGAGCGGGGAGGATTGGGGATTGCGCCCGCCTGCCTCTGTGGACTCATTGAGGCGGGCAGGGATTGGGGGAAACAGAACGGTGGCTCGATGAAGAAGCTCTCACACCCAGAAATCTCATCTCGACGTCTCCAAGTGCACGAGGTTCATCGCGCACATCGGGTTCCACTCGTGGTCGTCGTGGACAATGTGCGCAGCCTGTACAATGTCGGCTCG
>JBFYQI010000358.1:0-3379 GCA_041302875.1 Ignavibacteria bacterium | reverse complement strand
GTATGAGTTGATCATCTGTTCGAAGAGTTCCTGCTTTCCGCTCGTTGCCAATGGAGCAGGCGATGCCTCCGCGATCCTCCTCAGATCCTCGAGCGTCAACATTCCCCGTTCGAACGCCGACCCTTCGCCGGAATCGAACGAGGCGTACCGTGCCGCCCGTCGCGGACGATACTCCGACTCGTTCAAGATCCGTTCCGCGACGAGCAATGCCCGCGCAAATGTGTCCATCGCCGCAATATGCGCAATGAAGAGATCCTCCGGATCGGTCGATGTCCGGCGGAGCTTCGCATCGAAATTTATCCCGCCCGTTGTGAATCCCCCCGCGGCATGAATGACGAGCATCGCCTCGACCGCCTCGTAGAGATTGATGACGAACTGGTCCGTGTCCCATCCGTTCTGATAATCGCCGCGGTTCGCATCGATGCTCCCGAGCAACCCTGCGTCCGCGGCGCATTGGAGTTCATGCTGAAATGTGTGCTGAGCGAGGGTTGCATGGTTCACTTCAATATTGAGCTTGAAGTCTTTGTCCAGGCCATGCTGCCGCAGGAAGCCAATGACCGTCTCCGCGTCGAAATCGTACTGATGCTTTGACGGCTCCATCGGTTTCGGCTCGATGAGAAATGTCCCCTTGAATCCGTGCTTGCGCGCATAGTCCCGCGCCATCATCAGGAATTGGGCCATGTGCTCCTTTTCCCGCTTCATGTCCGTATTCAGGAGCGTCATGTACCCCTCGCGTCCACCCCAGAACACATAGTTCTGTCCACCAAGCTCGATCGTAACATCGAGCGCCCGTTTCACCTGTGCGCCCGCCCACGCGACGACAGAGAAATCCGGGTTGGTCGCGGCGCCGTTCATATAGCGGGGGTGGGTGAACAGATTCGCCGTTCCCCAGAGCAGGCGAACGCCGCTCGACTTCTGTTTTTCCTTCGCATACGCCGTGATCGCCTGGAGACGGCGGTCCGATTCAGCGATGCTAATGCCTTCGTCCACCACATCGAAATCGTGGAAACAGTAGAAGGGAACGCCTAGCTTGGTACAGAACTCGAACGCCGCGTCCATCTTCGCTTTTGCCCGGACGATGGGATCCGTCGATGCGTTCCACGGGAGCACTCTCGTGGCATCGCCGAACGGATCGTCTCCCCCGCCGACGAACGAATGCCAATACGCAACCGCAAAGCGGAAATACTCTTCCATGGTCGCAGAACCGACTCTCCGGTGCTTGTCATACCACTTGAACGCGAGCGGATTCTTCGATTCGGATGATTCGAACGGGATGGCGTCAATGCCCGGAAAGTACTCTCGGTCGCCGAGGAGGCCACGCATAGCAGCGTCTTTCGTTGGTGAAGGAAGGACGTAACAAGGTGTATCTAATACACTATTGGATCAGAGTCAAGTTATTTTGTGTCATGGCGACACATTGTATGTGTCCGGACTACGCGTATGCACTTGACCCTGAGGAGGGAAACTCGTACGTTGCGCTCACACCGGATGTGCAATCCCCGAGGCCCTCATGTCGCACAATCTTCGCGAGATCATCAAGACCATTTCCGTCGATTGCGTCATCTTCGGATACGAACGGTCCAAGCTGGAAGTGCTGCTCATTCGGCGCGCGGTTGATCCGGCGCGGGGCATGTGGGCGTTGCCTGGTGGGTTTGTGAAGAAGGGGGAACGGACGTCGGAGGCGGCCGAGCGGGTGCTACACCAAACGACCGGTGTGAAGGATGCCTATCTGGAGGAGATCGGCGTGTTCGATGAGGTGGACCGCTACCCCCTGTGGCGCGTGTTCACCGTGGCCCATGTCGCATTGATCAGCCCGGAACACTACGGACTCACCGCCGGGAAGGACACGTCGGATGTCCGCTGGTTCCCTGCTCACGAACTTCCCCATCTCCCCTTTGATCATTCCGCGATCGTGGCCACCGCCCTGGAAAAGCTCCGCAAACGCGTCCGGACGCAACCGATCGGCTTTGAGATCTTCCCCGAACGCTTCACGCTCCCCCAACTCCAAACACTCTACGAGGTCGTCCTCGGAAAAGAACTCGACAAGCGCAACTTCAGGAAGAAGATCCTCTCCATGCACTTCGTCCGGAAACTGCGCGAGTTCGATACGAATGGCGGACGCCGTCCCGCGGCGTATTACGCCTTCGACCGCAAGCAGTACGACCGGTTGAAGGATCGGGGGTTCGAGTTCGGGCTCTGATCAAACGCCGCTGTACGCCGAGAATCCTCCGTCGACTGCTACCACCGTCCCGGTGACGAACTTCGCCGCCGGCGACATGAGCCAGAGCGTCGCGCCCAGCAGTTCATTCGGCTCGCCGAATCTCCCCATCGGCGTGTGGTCGATGATCTTCTTCCCTCTCGCTGTCAACGCACCCGTCTCCTTCTCCGTCAGCAGAAACCGGTTCTGCTCCGTTAAGAAAAACCCCGGCGAGATCGCGTTCACCCGGATCTCTGTGGAGTACTCCTGCGCCATGTGGACCGCGAGCCACATGGTGAAATTGCTGACTGCCGCCTTCGCTGCGGAATAGGCCGCAATGCGGGTCAGCGGACGGAATGCATTCATGGACGTCACGTTCAGGATGACCCCCTTCTTCTGAGCAGCAAAGATCTTCCCGAATGCCTGCGACGGAACGACCGTGCCCAACAGGTTAAGGTCGGAGACGTATTTGATCGCTTCGGTGGGAATGTCGAAGAACTTCTGCTCGGGATTGGTCGTCGCCTTCGGATTGTTCCCTCCGGCACCATTGATCAGTCCGTCCACACGCCCAAAGGCGGCAGCGATCTCCGCAGCCGTCTTGTTCATGCCCTCCAGGCTCATGATATCGCCAACGAATACCTTCATCCGCTTGGCGCCGTCCCCCGCACGCGCGATCACGGCCTCGGCGGATGCCGCGTTCCGCGTGATCATCGCGATGTTCGCACCGCACTCGGCCAGCGTGATCGCCATCTCGCTACAGAGCACGCCGGTCGCTCCGGTGACGGCGATCGTCGTTCCGGTGAAATCATACAGCGCAAGGATCTCTGATTTCTTCATAGAATTGACCTTTGAATGGAAAACTGAGCGGGTCACCCTTCGGCATGCTCAGGTTGGCCCGTAATGATCGCGGCCTGACTCACACGCCGACAAACAACGGTTTGAGATGGCGCTCGTAGAGGTTCTCCGTCACATTCGCGCCGACCACCGAGCGGTACTTCTTCAGCATATCCGTGTACGATGTACCCATCTCACCCGCCAGCTTGAAAGCGACATGAAGCACTTGGCGGAAATGAAGGTTGTATGCCGGATTGCTTTGTACATGCCGAAGGGCGTGCGCGTACTGGTCGCTCGTCCATGCCGATACTTCGGCCGGTGTGGGAAGTTTGGACTTGTCGATCTCCA
>JBFYQI010000354.1:0-2552 GCA_041302875.1 Ignavibacteria bacterium | reverse complement strand
GATGCAGGCGGGAACGTTCCGGCTCAGGCTGGAACAGCTTTCGTTCGGATCGTTTCTGAACGACTTCCAACGAGAGGCGACTCTGCTCGCAAAGGGATGGAACATCGCCGTCGAACGAATGCCTGGTCCGGATGTGTCCGTCCTCATCGACGTGATGCGGATGCGGCAGGTGCTCTTCAACCTGCTCGACAATGCGCTCAAGAATTCGAACCCTGGGACGCAGATCCGCTTTGGCCACAGCGTGGACGGGGACAAGGTATGTTTGACATTCATGGATGAAGGACGGGGGATTCCTTCGAAAGAGATGAAGGAGATCTTCACCCCGTTCTACCGGGGAAGCACCGCTCCCGAGAGTGTGGGGGGAGTAGGACTCGGGCTGGCATTGGTCAAGTGGATCATCGATCTGCACAACGGATCGATCGATGTTGAGAGTATTGAAGGTTCCGGGACAACAATCAATATCCGCCTCCCCCTCGCCGGAGAGGCGAACCGTCCAAAGCCCGGAGCCGCGCGGGATGCACTACGCCGGATGCAACAGTAAAGGAATATCATGGAACCCCAGGAACTCCGCCACAAGGTGATGGTCGTCGACGATGAGGATTCGTTCCGACTCGTGTGCTGTGAGATATTGAAGGCTACAGGCCGGTACGAGACGGAAGGATATGCGACGGGGGAGGAGGCGATCGCGGCACTCCAGATCCGGTCCTACGATGCCGTCGTCCTCGACTACGTTCTTCCCGGCGCGTCCGGATTGAACGTCCTGCAATGGATGCACGAGGAGAAAATGGATACGCCGGTGATCTTGATGACCGGCGCCGGTTCCGAAACCGTTGCCGTCGAGGCAATGAAGTTCGGAGCGTATGACTATATCCCAAAGCATCAATTTGACAAGGATCACTTGCCGATCGTGGTGCAGAGCGTCATCGAGCGGCGCGCATTCAAGATGGAACGGGAGATGCGGCAATCGCTTGAGCGCGACAGGGAGAAGGTTCAGTTGACGATGAAGACGATGGTCGATGCGGTCGCCTCGCTGCAGCAAACCGTCGGGAACACGCTGGCGCTCATCTCGACAACCTTGGACGAGCGGCAGCAGGACATTGAAGCCATTGTGCCGTTGGAACGTCGTTCGTTCGTCACACAGGTGTGTGCCGATTTACGCCATCAGTTCGAAGTGCTTTCGCTTGCGAGCAAGGCGCTCGTCAATCTTTCCACCTTTGCGATGAAGCGCATCCAATCCACTCCTGGCGCGATCGAATACGACGCCGATCTCCGGAAGACGCTGGAGATGCTGCGGACGGTCTCGGATTCGCTGGACGAAGAGAAGTAATAGAACGCATCTCAAAAATGTGTTCAGAGGAATGACTGGTCACGCTGACATGCTCAGGCTGACGTATCCATCTGTTTTCAAGATGGCTTCTAGTCAGTAATTAGTGGTCAGCTTGCCCCCGCCTGCCGAATTGCATTATGACGGCGGGCAGGCGCCGGAGTTCAACGAAGGCGGGTAGTCAGTCGCCGGAGCCCTTGGTCCTTCCCATTGGTTCTTGGCCTTGTTTGTGTTCTTGGTATCTTGCGATCTTGGTTCTTCCTATCTCATCCTTCCTGATTTTCCTCTGTTTTCGCCGCCCTCCAATCTTAACGTTTTCTAAGGTAGGTTAAGGTATTCTAAGTTGATGCATTTCTGGGCTTACAGTAAGTTGTAGTCGTAGGTTTTGTCAAGGTCAGCGACAGGAGACTTGCCGATCGCCGGATCGGGAAGACGCTGACCCACTCACCACCCCCCACGCCTCGGGGATTTTACGGAAACATCGGACAGCAAGTCATAAGTCAAAAATCAAAAGGATTGGCTCGGGCTGGACTTGACGGGCTTGCATTCGATTTCCTCTTTTGACATTTGACTTATGATTTTTGAATTCTCCTTGCTCTCCATTTTCTGCTCTAGGCTCCGTGCTCAATAGGCTCACAGGCTCATTGGCTCAACATTAGATTTCTCCAAGGTACCTTAGACCATTCTAACGCACGTTAACCAATTCTAAGATGCATTGAAGGGCATTGTGAGGTAGTTTTGGTATGTCATTTAACATGAAGAGCATACCATGACCAATCCTCCAGCCCTTCGGATACTCGTCGTCGATGACGACGCGTCGTTTCGGATGGCAGTCGTGAGTTACCTTGAAGAGCGCGGATACAGTGTGGAGTCGAGTGAAACGGGAGAAGATGCGCTTGAATGCCTCAGACGGGAAACGTTCGATGTCGTCTTGCTTGATTATTGGTTGCCAATGATGTCAGGGATCAACGTGCTTCAGAAGATGCATGAAGATAAGAATGAGACGCCGGTGGTGATGCTGACAGGAGCGGGTTCTGAAATCGTTGCTGTGGAAGCAATGTCTCTAGGCGCGTACGATTACATCCCGAAAGAGCGGATCGAAGTCGATCACTTGCCAATCACGATCAACAGCGTGCATGAGCGGCATCTCTTCCGGAAGGAAAAGGAAGCCCGCTCGGCCGAAGGCGTGTTCCGTAAACGAACTGTCGAGACCGCGGCGATGATGCGT
>JBFYQI010000351.1:0-3683 GCA_041302875.1 Ignavibacteria bacterium | reverse complement strand
GTGAGATATGAACGCACACACTCGTATTGTTGTCCTGGCGCTCCTGACCATCGTCCTCTTCGCTGTCGCGGCGAATGCGCAGGGAACCGGAAAATACTCCGTCGCGATTCGAGGCGACCTTCTTGTTCCGCTTGGCACGCTCGGAGATCTGTTTTCCACGGGGGCAGGCGCCGCGGTGGCCTTTGGCCAGAAGTCCTCTTCGGATATGCTCTGGGAGGGCGTGGTGGAAGGTGCGCGGTTCACACAGGGAAATGCGGACAAGCTCTATTTTGACGATCTTGCAATCAAACTGGAATACGCCGGTGTCGGAGTGCAAGGGACGTACTACGTTGGCGGCGCAGATGGAATATTCGGCGGCATCGCCAATCCCTACGTCCTCGGTTCTGCTGTGATCACCCGATGGTCGTATGTCCGTGGAGAGCATGCAACGGACACGACCGGATTGATCGTCGTTCCGGAATTCAAACAGCAGGACTGGAGTATGAAGATCGGATTCGGTGCGGGAATCGAGGCCTACCCCACGGAGAGCATAAGCGTGTACGCCCAAGCATCGTATGCGATCCTCATTGGCGAGCTCTGGCCCACCCTCGCGCTGAGACTGGAAGGCGTGAGCGGAATGCAGATGATCCAAGCCTCCGCCGGCATCCGAGTGTGGTTTTAGGAGTAAATCCGAACCCCGGAATCCGAAATCAGAATTCAATAATCACAAATCGACAATACTTCGTCCTTCATCGCATGCTTCCATTCTCGCAACTCTCCTCTTCCTCGCTCCCGACCCTGCGCGACATTGACCTTCTCGTCGTCGGCGGCGGGACTGCGGGCGCGATCGCCGGGATCGCAGGTGGACGCGCCGGATTGAAGACACTGGTTGTGGAGCAATTCGGTTTCTTGGGAGGCTCGCAGTCCGGCGCGCTCGTTACACCAATGATGCCGAACCAGATCGAAGGCGAACCGTTGAACGGCGGCATCGATATGGAACTCAACCGCCGCATGAACGCGATGCGTGAATCGGGGGTGTGGAAGGATGGCAATCGGGGCTGGTTCAATCCCGAAATGCTCAAGCATGTTCTTGAGCAAATGTGCGGAGAGGCGGGGACGGAGCTTCTATACTTCACGTTCGTCGACGATGTGATCATGGAGGAGAACGCCGCGCGGGGCGTGACGGTCGTGAACAAAGCGGGTCGATCCGCGATCCTGGCAAAGCGCATCATCGACGCTTCAGGGGATGCTGACATAGCATTCCGTGCCGGAGCACCCGTCGAAGTGGGGGATCCCGAGTCTGGGATCAACCAGCCGTTCTCCGTCCGCTTTCACCTCGGCAACATCGATCTGAATCGATTCGCTGAGTATCTGAAGTCCCTGGGCCGTCACGATGTGATGGAAGCCGCAGAAGGGAGCGACGTGCCCCTCATTCATACGGCGATGGTTTGGGGAAAAGGATGGACGCTCGAACCGCTCTTCCGCAAAGCTGTGGATGAGGGCGTTCTCCAGGAATCTGATGGGCATTACTTTCAGGTCTTCTCGATGGCGGGACGTCCGGGAGAGATGGCGTTCAACTGTCCGCGCATTCGCGATGAGGTGGACGGAACGAATCCATTTCATCTGACGAAGGCGATGGTTGCCGGAAGAGAAATGATCAGTCGGTATCTGGTCTTTTGTCGGAAATATCTTCCGGGTTTCGAGCAATCGTATTTGGTGTTCTCGGCGCCGATGGTCGGTGTGCGGGAATCGAGAAGAATAAGAGGCGAATACTACCTCAGCACGGAAGACTATTTCGGCGGACGTAAGTTCGATGATGCGATCCTTCGCAATTGCTATCCGCTGGATATCCATCGGGACAGTGACCATCAGCTGAATATGAAGCGGCTTGCCTTCGGGGAATTTCATGAAGTTCCGTATCGGTGTCTCGTTCCGCTCACGGTGGAGAACCTGCTCGTTGCCGGACGATGCTTCTCTGGCTCCTTCGAAGCACAAAGCTCGGTCCGCATTCAGTCAAATTGCCGAGCGATGGGAGAAGCGGCCGCGGTTGCGAGTGCGCTTTCATTGAAGAAGAACATCCCACCACGCCAATTGGACGGGAGGGAAGTCCGGAGTCGGTTGAAAGAACTTGGGGGGAGACTGTAACGCAGAAGATCCAAGAGACAAGATGCCAAGAACCAAACAAGGATCAATTACCAAGAGCCAAACGCCAATCGCTAACAGCTTTCTGCTGTTGGCCCTGTTGTCTCTTCTCTTATCGACTGCTGCGCTGTCTCAATCCGTTCGCAAACCGGTCTTTCTTTGGATGGATGCGCATGCGAACATTGCGCGGTTGAGCACTGCGGATAGCATTCGTCGCGTGATGGATCTCGCAAAAGGTATCGGCGTGACGGATATCGTCGTCGATGTGAAACCGATCGACGGATTTCTTGCGTATCCGTCTCGGCTGGCACCGCAACTCATTGAGTGGAATGGCGAACGTCGCAGCCCGACGTTTCCATACGTAGAAACGATGATCGCAGAAGCGCGTGAGCGCGGAATGAGAGCGCATCTGTCGTTGAACGTGTTCGCCGAAGCGCACAAAGTGGTGAAAAAGGGGAGAGCGTACGAGGATTCAACGGTGCGGTCATGGGGAATGACGGTCTACTCGAAGCAGGGTTTGCGGCCGATCATCGACAGCGAAGAAGAGATCGCGGTGTTTGTCAATCCGGCGCTGCAGGCAGTCCGCCAACATGAGCTGAGCGTCATCGAAGAAGCGGCGCGGCGGTTCCGTCCGGACGGGATCATCCTCGACCGCTGTCGCTACACCGGCATCCGCTCGGACTTCAGCGATTCGTCCCGCAAGGCATTTGAAACACACATCGGACGAGCACTCGAGCATTGGCCGTACGACGTTCTGACGTTGACCGTCCTCGCCGATGGTTCGACCGACTACATTCGCGGACCTAACTTCAAGGATTGGATCGAATGGCGAGCATCGGTGATCGCGAGCTTCTTTCGCGAAGCACGCAAACGAGTGAAGGGGATCGACGAGAAGATCCTTTTCGGTGATTATGTCGGAGCCTGGTATCCTCCCTACTTCGAGGTAGGTGTTAACTGGGCCAGTCGTCGATACGATCCGTCGACAGAATACGATTGGGCATCGCCGTCCTATCGGAACACCGGATACGCGGATGACCTCGATGTTCTGATGGTGGGAACATATTTCTACGAGGTTGACATCGCAGAGCTTGCGCGACAATCGACGCCGACCGCGCAGCGCAACGAAGCAGCGATGAAGAAGACGAAGGAACCATGGTACAGCGTGGAAGGCTCCGCTCGCTTGGCCAAGAAGGTCACGATGAATGTCGTTCCGCTCTACGGAAGTCTCTACGTTGAGCAATACAAGGAACGTAACGATCCGATCCAATTCGCACGTGCGATAAAGAAGGTGCTCCAGGAAACCGACGGCCTCATGATCTTCGACCTCGTCCACATCGACCGATACGGATGGTGGAACATTATCGGGGAAAGCCTCAGGAATTGATGACTGGTGATTATTGGTTGTTGATTAGCCACTGATAACTGACAACAGATCGCTGCCTTCTCCCTATGCTCTTTCCTCTGCTCGTCCTCGCAATCTTCCTTCTCGCTGCGGTGCTGATGTTTCTGCGGAAGCTTCCGGCGATGCTCGCATTGCCGCTTCTGGCTGTTGCGATCGCGGG
>JBFYQI010000299.1:0-6149 GCA_041302875.1 Ignavibacteria bacterium | reverse complement strand
CGAACACATTCGGCAAGTCATCCTTCGCGATCGGGATCTCGAGTTGCGGAGCGCTGCCAACGAGCGTTGTGGTGTATTGACGCAGGATCCCCTCGCGTTCGATGGAAACGAGCGCGGGGGCCTTTTCGTACGGAGATTTCACGAGAACCCGGGCGACATCACCCGGCTGATATTTCTCCTTGTCCGTCACGAGCTCGATGCGGTCCTCATCCTTCCGTTCCCACGCGACGTACGAAGAGCCGGTGACATAGAAATACGCATTCGTGACAACCTCGTTCCCCCGCTTGTCTTTTGCCGTGGCCTCGAAGAAATAGAGCCCCGCTTCCTTCGGACGGTACGATCTTTCGACGGGGGCCTTCTTCGTCACAACGACGCTCGAGTCCTTCAGAATGTTCTCAACGACGGATTCCCAACGATAACGGCCGCCGGTCTCCGCTTTGCGGACGGATCGCCACACCCGCTGATAGAGCCGCACCGTCAAGCGTTGATTCGGGATGAGCTTGTTCTTCACGCTGACTGCGATGAACCTGCATGTCAGAGAGGAATCGGTTTGAAGGAACGAGGTCGACGGTGCAATGCCGATGGAGTATTCCGCTCCGTGCACCTGCACCGATGTGCGTCCCGCGATGACCTGCCGGCTCGGCGATGTGACTTCAGCTTCGAGCATCACCGATTGCGGACCGACCGCGGACCCGGCGGCAAGCGGGAAGCGAATGCCGAGCGAGCCGCTTTCGTTCAGGACCGTGTCCCCGCTCGTGAGCAATTGATACGACGGACGGGCAGTGCGCGTGAGCCAATCCAGGATGTTGAACTGATACTGATCGAATCCTTCCGGTCTCATCCAGGAGCGGCTCAAGGAAAGCCGCCAGCGAACCGGGGCGTTCTTCATGGCCCCGCCGAAGAGGTATCGCGCGGAGAACTGTCCGCGGACGGCATCTCCCAGGATCAAATCCTTCCCGGGCAATGTCGCGGTGACCTCGAATTCCGCGGCGCGGAAGGCTTCGACACGGAAACTTCCGTACGCGATACTTCGGGCGCTTCCTCGAGCGGACGAATCGCGGACCTCTTCCAGCTGCATCTGGTAATAGCCGGTCGGCGCGGTCGCGCGCAGCGGTACCGAGACAGCGAATGAGCCGAACGCATTCAGCTTGGGTGTTATCGTGAGCAGTTCATCGTTTCGGGAATCCCGAATCACCAGCCGGACCCGTTCCTTCTTCGGCAACTGCCAGGCTCCTCCTTTGCGAATACGCACGATCCCTTTCATCTCAACGCTCTCCCCCGCCTTGTACAACCCGCGGTCCGTCAGGAGCGTTGCCTCGAGCGGATCGGACTGCGGGGACCAGTCGTACGAAACGTTGAACATCCACGGTTCGATGCCGTCGTTCCATTCGGAACTCGAGAACGCAACGTCGTCGCCATGCTTCACGATCACCCACTGACGCGGCTCCCGTTCGTACGCTCCCTCGCCTTCCCACTCTCCACTACGAACTCGCCGCTCCGCACTGCCGTATTTTCCCCATCCAGCCGTCTTCACGAGCCCCTGAGCGTCCGTTGTCCCCTTCCAGAGAACCTTGTTATCGTCGCTGCGAAGCTCGACCGTTGCAGCGGCGATCGGTGATGCATCTTTCAGATTCGTCACCCAGACGAGCGTGTGCTCCGGCGAGAATTTCGCCGTGATGCCCATGTCGGTCACCTGAACGAGCGTCTTCAAGTACCGGCGGCGATTCTGGTCCGCAAGCAGATTGTCGATCTGGACGAGCACAACCCCTCGTCCGGATTTTCCAAGCACCGAGTCGAGCTCGACGGGACGCACGCCTTTGGAATTCCAGGGGATGCCGGGACGCCAGATCATGGAGCGATGGAACTGGGAAGCTGCCTCGGGGCGCGTGTCCATCCATTCGAGGACGGCCTCATCCCACGCAAGACGCTGATAGAAATCATAATTCATCCGCTGCATCACGTCCACGATACGCTCCGGATCGACTCGGCCAAGGTCGAGCCGCACGGAGTCGATGTTGGTGAACGTCACGGGAATGCGATGCGCCGCGTACGCTTCCAGAATCCCCTGCCCTGTGGTCATACGGACAGACGGGGGATAGGAACCCGTCGAGAAGCTGAACCGTGCGGTATCCGCGATGCGCTGTCCGTACTGATCTTCAACACCGGGGAGCAAGGTTGCCTGATACGTCTGGTCCGGCTGGAACTGATACGGAAGCCAGATCTCGTTTGTCATGTATTCATATTCATCGTCCCAAGTCGGCGGAAGCGGGAGGGACGGTTCGAGGCGAAGCAGGGATGCGACCTTTTTGGGAGAGACGCGATTGGTGAAGATGAGGTGAAGCGATTCGTTCGGATTGAACCGCTGGGCATTGGCGGCGCGAACGAAGCGAAGCTGATCGTACACCGAGAACTGCAGGGTGAACTCATCGAGCATCGGCAGAGGGCCCTGCGTCCCGATCAAGCCGGCGGTGCAGACGAGGGTGATCTTTGAGCCGAGTTCGAATGGTTCGACGGGATCAAGCAGAACGTAGTGGGAACGCTCTCCTTCGATCTGACCGGTGGGGCGCGAAACCTTGAAGAGCGGGAATGTTGATTCCCCGAACGGCGTCACTTGCAGGATGGAACAGTACGGCGCCGCCGCCTGCGGATCGACCGGCTGATTGAAGCGGAGCAGGATCGTATGGTCCGGTTCGACATACTGTTGCGTCTGGAAGGGCCACGTCCGGACGACAAGCGGTCGCGGCGTTTCGAAATTCCAGCCGACGTCCTGCGCGAGCGTCGCGCCGCTGAGCGCACGCGTCCCTGCCGGAATACGGACGCGGTACCCCGTGGCCATCGAAAGCGGCTCCTCCGGCGAGAAGGTCAGCGTCGCCGTCCCCATCCATCGATATTTCCCGCGCACGTTCGGCGTCAATTCCATCGGTCCCGACGACTGATCCGTCGGAACGCCGCTCAATGCCACCATGGGCTGGTTGAACGTCGCGATGATGGTTTGCGCCTGGTCGCTCCCGGCGAGCAACCCGCGCGGGGATGTGACGGGAACTTCCAGCGAAACGACCTGCTGGGCAACCGCTGAGCCGGAGATGAACGCGATCAGAAGAACTTGGAGGATTCTCATGGGGCACCTGTAAGGCCGGCGAACCGCGCCGTTGTCGCGATGGCAAGCGCCGCCGCGTGATGGAAGAATTCGGAATCGATCTTGTCGACGCGGTCCTGCTGCGAATGGTAATAGGGATTGAAATCGCCCCCCCAGTATTCCTCGATGAGCAGAACCGCGGCGTCGCCCCTGTTCCAGAATGGCGCATGATCGGAAGCGGTCGCTCCCGGTGAGACGATGGTTGTCGTGAGCGCCAATCCGCAGAGAGCGCGGATGCTGCTGACCGAATCCGCGAGCGCCTCAGAGCCGAATTGGCCGTTGGAATGGATCTCGACAACGCGGTCATCATCTCCATCCCATCCGATCATGTCCACATTGATGACAGCGACGATGCGATCGGTGGGAGCGATCGACTCTGAGACGAACGCGACGCTCCCCTGCAACTTGATCTCCTCTTCATCGAAGAGAATGAACATGACGGTTCGTGCGGATGTGTACGGCCCCAGGATGCGCGCCGCCTCCAGCACGGTGGCAACTCCCGTCGCATTGTCGTCCGCCCCGGGTGCCACCGCATCTGCCGGCATCGAATCAAAGTGCGCGCACAGTATGACGACTTCGTTCGGAGCCAACACTCCCTGCTTTCGATGCCAGATGTTCCGCCCGCTCGTACCGAAGGTCCCCACCGTGGGAGTGAGACCCATGGCGTTGAGCCGCTCTTGAAGATAGGTCTCAGCAAGCGCCTGACCGGTCTGGCGTGCATGGCGCGTACGAATGAGCCGCTTTTCCCCGTCGATCTGGGCTGAATCCTCTCCGGAGAGTTCCCGGACCGTCTGGAGCAACGCGTCGGAGGAGACAGCCTGCGCGATCGCGAGTATGGTGGCATCTGTCGTCGTTGCGGCATCGCCAAAGATAGGACTGACAAGGTCCGCCGTCCACTCACGGCAGGTGGTGAACAGGAGCGGAAGCAGCAGTGCAAGGGGGAAGAGGAATCTCGGTCGCATGGTCGGGTTCTCCTGGGATAATCTATCAGGAAGCAGAGCCAGAATCAAGGAGGCATCTCACGCCGTTCGTCACAGCATCATTGCCTTTCCCTTGAACTAGCTTTACCTTGGCACGTTCAATTTCCCCTCGCATTCAGCAAGGAGCCGCACGATGAAATCGCGTTCATTTCCTTCCATACTGCTGGTCCTGCTCGTCGTCGTTGAGGCGGGGATCGGTCAAGCCCAGCCGGTCGACACCACTTTCTTCAAAGAGCACTACACGAAGATGGAGATCATGATCCCGATGCGGGACGGAGTTCGGCTGTTCACGGCCATCTACGTTCCGAAAGACACCCTCACCAAACATCCCACCATGATGCTCCGCACGCCGTACAGCTCGGGACCGTATGGCATCGACCGATTCCCGAATCGATTACCGAACACGATGACCTTCTACGCGCGGCGTTCGTACATTCTCGTCACACAGGATGTCCGCGGCCGGTTCATGTCCGAGGGAGATTTCGTCGACGTGCGTCCGTACAAGCCGGTCAAGAAGGACAAGACCGACACCGACGAATCGACCGATGCGTATGATACCGTGGAGTGGCTTGTCCGAAACGTCCCGGGGAACAATGGCAAGGTGGGCGTCAAAGGTACCTCGTATCCCGCATTCTATGCGTGGATGGCAACGATCGACGCGCATCCGGCGGTCAAAGCGACCTCGCCGCAGGCCCCGGTTTCCGAGTGGATGGGGGGCGATGACTTCTATCATAACGGCGCATTCCTCGTCTCGCATGCGTTCGATTTCTTCTCGAACTTCGGCTGGCCGCGTCCGCAACCCGCGAAGCGCTTTCCCCCCCGGTTCCGCCACACGGGTCCGGACGGATACGCCTCGTACCTGTCGATCGGTGCGACTCGAAATCTGAATGACCGCTTTCTTCACGACAGCGTTCAGACCTGGAACGATCTCTCGAAGAACTGGATGTGGAACGACTTCTGGAAAGTGCGGAGTGTTCGTCCGCATTTGAAGAACCTCAAGCCGGCGGTTCTCGTGGTTGGAGGATGGTACGACACAGAGAATCTGTGGGGCGCGCTCAACAGCTACGCGTCCGCAAACACGCAGAATACTGACAATGCAATCTCGCTGGTGATGGGTCCCTGGCCGCATGGCTGGTGGGATGTCGCCGGTCTGGATTCACTCGGAGACATCAAGTTCGGTTCCGTCACAACACAGTACTACGCCGAGAAGATCGAAGTCCCCTTCTTCGAATACCATCTCAACGGAGCGCCGGACCCATCGACCGCGGAGGCGTCCGTGTTCGTCACAGGGACGAACGAGTGGCGTCATCTTCCCGTCTGGCCCCCGACACCTCGAACCGCGCGTTCTCTATTCTTGAGGGAGAACGGGACGCTTGACTTTGATCCACCGGAGCAGAAACAGCCGGAGTTCGACGAATACATCAACGACCCCGCCAAGCCGGTCCCGTACACGGGAAAGACCACCCATTGGTACGACGGTTCATTCATGAACGAGGATCAGCGGTTCGCCTCCCGCCGTCCGGATGTGCTCGTCTACCGGACCGAGCCGTTGGCTGAAGACATAACGATCGCCGGACCGATCGATGCGAGCTTGTTCATTTCGACCTCTGGTACCGATTGCGACATCATCGTGAAAGTGATCGACGTTTTCCCGGACACAGTTCGCGGGCGTTCCTCTTCTGGCACCCCTCTCGGCGGGTATCAGATGCTCGTTCGCGGCGATGTGCTCCGCGGGAAGTTCCGGAAGAGCATGTCGAACCCTGAGCCCTTCACGCCCAATGCGGTCACGCCGGCTTCATTCCGACTCCAGGATGCCTTCCACACCTTCAAGAAGGGGCATCGGATCATGGTCCACGTTCAGAGCACGTGGTTCCCCATGATCGATCGAAATCCGGGGCGATTTATGAATATTTTCGAGGCTCGCGACACCGACTATCAGAAGACCGTCCAGCGCGTGTATCGTTCTTCCACTAATCCATCTGCAATTCGATTCAGCGTACTGCCTTAGAGCGCTTGCCCTCCCCCCCCCCCCC
>JBFYQI010000282.1:0-2442 GCA_041302875.1 Ignavibacteria bacterium | reverse complement strand
GCTTTCACGGCTGAGGTCTTGCGAACGATCAATTCGGGCACGAACGACCTCTGAATCGGAGGCAGGCCGGGATGTTGCATCCGTTCCAGCAGCCGGTTTGCGGCGAGAGCCCCCATTTCGCTCATGGGCTGACGCATGGTCGTTAACTCGAAGTACCGCGCGAGGTCGATGTCATCGAATCCCGTGATGGCGATCTTCTGTTTTGGATTCCGCTCTCGGACTGCTTCGAGGGCTCCGATCGCCTGAATGTCGCTCGAGACAACGACCGCCGTCGGACGCTTTGGCAGAGCGAGCAATTGCTTCATCGCATGGTACCCGCTCTCCTTTGTGAATCCATCCAAAGGACCCGGTGGTGCGTGGATGATCCACTCCGGGTTCACCGGCAGAGCGTGCTCCCTGAGCGCATCCCGGAATCCTTTCAACCGCTCGCGTGCCGGCGAACTGTCACGGACCGCGTTCAGCATCCCGATATCGACATGGCCCTCCTCGATGAGATGCTCCGTAACGATGCGGGATCCCCGCACATTCTCAACAAAATAGGAATCGACCGCCGGGTGGTGCGTATCGACGAAGACGAGGGGAATGCTCAGACGCTCGTACTCATTCAATACATCCTCGGGCATCTTCATGGAGAAGAACAGAATGCCATCCACGCGTCCACGCGTCGTCGGCTTCTGCATCGATTCGGCCGCATTGCCGGGATGCTTGACGCCATGGAGGATGAGATCGAATCCGGCGTCGCCCAGCACCGATTGAACGGATTGGAGAATCTCAACGAAGAAGAAGCTGGTGAAGTACGGGAGGTAGACGAGAATGGCGTTGGTCCGTCGGCGAGCGAGCCCGCGCGCCATCGGATGAGGCTGATAATTGTATCGCGATGCGACCTTGAGAACGCGACTGCGCGTGTCATTGGAGACACTCGGATGGTTATTGAAGACGCGCGAAACCGTACCGATTCCCACTTTCGCGGCGCGTGCAATATCGTAGATGGTCGGCGGCAAGTCCAATTTCATGGAAGGGCTTCCAAAAATACGAGGCAATGCAGTCGATGTCAAGCAAAAACGGGGTGAACGACTACTTTTTCGTATGTCTGATGTATGACAACTGAGGGAGGAAAGAGGAGAAGGCAAATGGGAAATGGGAAATGTGAGATGGAGAACGAAAGATCGGAAATGCGGTTCAGTTACCGGTTACGTGCGGTCGCTCGTTGAGGCCGATCGACTTTGTCAATTCAACATTCCGACTCGCGGCAACATTCGCGATGAGGTGGTCGCTGCGCTTTGTTCCGACGATGACGGACGAAACGGCATCGTGGGAGAGGACAAAACGAAGTGCGTACTCTGGCAATGATAACTGCGCTTCCAATGCACGCGATTGAAACCGCTCGATCCTTGAGCGCAATGTTTCGTCCGGAACATCAAGCGACTTCCCGCTCAACCTCCCCGTGTTTAGACCATCCTTGATAATGATCCCGATGTCCTTCTGCTTCGCCAGCGGCAGCACATTCGATTCCATCACACGGTTCAGCAGATTGTAGGATACCTGGATGCAATCGTAGTCCCCAGCTTCTATCGCGGCGAGCGCAGCTGCTTCTGAATCCACACTCACGCCGAGGAAGCGCGCTTTCCCCTGCTGCTGCACGACCTTCATGGCGGCCATCGTTTCACCGCGACGAATCACTTCTTCGCTGCCGCTGTGGATCTGGAGAATGTCGACAAACTCGGTCTGCAGATTTCGCAGACTGCTCTCGACGAATCGAAACACCTCCTCGTACGAATAGTCGTATCTCGACGCTGTCCCTTCGAACCACTCGCCGCATTTCGTCGCGACGATGAGGTCCTTGCGTTTTCCACGCAACGCCGCGCCCAGCAGACGTTCGCTGTCGACGTAGGCCGGAGCCGTATCGAAGAGGTCGATGCCGAGATCGATCGCCTGGTGGACAAGCCGGATGGCTTCAGAATCGGAAGGCTTCTGGAAATCGTCGAACGGCCTCCTCCAGTTCGGCCAATGCCGGCCGATCTCCAGAGCGCCGAAGCCGATCTCGGAGACCAAGAGTTCAGTGCGGCCAAGCCGACGGTGGTGCATCGAGGACTCGCGGATTGTATGATGAACAACTCCCGGCAGGTAAAGAAGCCGGGAGTGTTCTTTCAAAACTGGGATGAAACAACGGCGCCCGATCCCTTCGGTTTCGTTCAGGGATTCGGGCGCATGAAAAGCGAGAGCAAGGCACGTTTACTTCTTGCCGGTGAGGATCGCTTCCTTTGCGGCTTTCGCCACACGGAACTTCACCACGGTCTTCGCAGGAATCTGAATCTGCTCGCCCGTCGCGGGGTTGCGCCCGATGCGGGCCTTGCGTTCGACCAACACCAGCTTGCCAACGCCCGGAAGGGTGAAGGAGTTCTTCGCTTCGCGGTTGGAATCTTGGAAGAAGTTGCGACGCTA
>JBFYQI010000275.1:0-5000 GCA_041302875.1 Ignavibacteria bacterium | reverse complement strand
TTTCTCGCGGGCTCTTGTAAGCTGGGCCTCTGAGAGATCGATGCCGACGACGCGGTAGCCCCGCCTTGTCAATTCGATCGCATGGCGTCCTGTTCCACACCCGATGTCGAGGATGCGGAGGCTTTTGTCGAAGGCGAGTTCCCGCTCGACGAAGTCGCATTCGCCCAAGGTTCCCTGCGTGAAGGATTCCTGGTCATACTTGTTCGCGTAGTCGTGGAACAACTCTTCATACCATTGGTTCATGGGTCTCCAGTGAAGTGGCCTTCGGTGCTCTGTGGATTGATCAGGTCAATGCTCTGGGCCTTGCTCTGGGCTTTGCTCTGGGCCGAATTGTGATCTTTGGAGGTGAATCTGGCACGACTCCCGGCTTCTTAATCTGCCGGGAGAGTACTTCGGCTGAAGTTCCAAGATCGCAAGAGACAAGAGCCAAACAAGAACCAACTACCAACCCGCCAAGAGCCAATGGCGGTGTTATGAGCGGAGCGCACACGGATACGAATTCAAACACCCATCCGTGCTTATCCGCTTTTCATCCGTGGCTATCCGTGTTCGTCTTTGAACTTGGGTTGGCCGGGACAATGGTCGGGCCTGTTCTTGAACGTTTGGCCGCCGCAGCTACACGGGAGCTGGTCCGTCAAGAATCGCGCGAACCTTCTCGGCCAGGTCCTTCATCGAGAACGGCTTTGGCAGCAATGCCGTCCCCTCCTCCAGGATTCCGTGCTGCGCGATGATGTTCGCCGTGTAACCGGAGATATATAAATACCGGATGTTGGGCCTCAGAGTCCGAACAGCGGAAACCAAGTCGCGTCCGTTCATGCCCGGCATTACGACATCTGTGATGAGCAAGTGGAGCATGTCCACCTGCGTCCGGACGCATTCGATCGCCTCGCTCGGGCATGATGCGGTGAGGACCTGATATCCTAATGCGCTGAGCATGGCGCGACCTGCGTCCAGAATGCCCGGCTCGTCCTCTACGAGGAGGATGAGTTCGCCCCGGCCGCGTGGCATCTCTGCGATCGTCGCATCCGCGCTTGTAACCTCGGCGCCTGCAAAGCGCGGCAAGTACACCAGGAACACCGATCCTGCTCCGGGTTCGCTTTGAACATCGACGTACCCTTCGTTCTGTTTGATAATACCGAAGACTGTGGCCAGACCGAGTCCCGTCCCTTGACCTGCGCCCTTCGTGGTGAAGAACGGCTCGAAGATATGGTCGATGATTTCTGCGTCCATGCCGCAGCCGTTGTCGCGCACGCTGAGCAGCACGTACGCTCCGGGTGCAATGCCGGGAAATCGGTCGCTATCCTCGGCATCGAGCAAGACGTTCTCGGTGCTGATCTCAATCTTCCCGCCTGCCTCGATTGCATCGCGTGCATTGACGCAGAGATTCGTGAGGATCTGGTCGACCTGCGAGGGGTCGATGCGAATCGACCAAAGGCCGCCCCCGGGGATCCAGACCAGATCGATATCCTCGCCGATGATCCGACGAAGCATCTGGAGCATGCCCGCAACAGCATTGTTGAGGTCGATGATCTTCGGCGCCACCGGCTGCTTGCGCGCGAATGCCAACAACTGCCGGACCAGATTCGCCGACCGCGTTGTCGCCTCTTCGATCGCTCTGAGTCTCGCGTAGAGCGGATCAGCGGGATCGCACCGCATCATCGCGAGTTCTGCCTGGCCTAGGATCGCTGTCAGCATGTTGTTGAAGTCATGCGCCACGCCGCCGGCCAACCGTCCCACCGATTCCAGCTTCTGCGACGCGAGGAGTTGCGCCTGCAGGCGTTCCCGGTCAAGCTCGGCTCGTTTCCGCTCGGAGATGTCGAGGAACGCTCCCACGAGACCCGCCACGTTGCCATTCTTGTCCAGAAAGACATCTTTCGCATAGATGACCGGGCGAATCGCTCCGTGCTTGTCCTTGATCTGGAACTCGTAGACCTGGTGCTTCCGCGTGCGCATCAGCTCAAGATCCATCTGATGATACCGCTCCGCCAGTTCGCTCGGCCAGAGTTCATGGACCGTTTTGCCGCGGATCTCCTCGGAGGTCACTCCCATGTGTTCGGTGAAGGTTCCGTTGCACCCCAGATATCGGCCTTCGTTGTCCTTGTAGAACACGGCGACGGGAATGGCGCGGAGGAGTGAAGATATGAATTCGTTCTTCTCTTTGATCGCTTCCTCGGCCTGCCTCCGCTCCGTGATGTCGCGAAGATGTTCGATGACGTATTCGATCGTATGGTGTTCATTGAACACAGGGTATGCCCGTGCTTCTATCCAGCGTTTGATCTCAGGGACATACTTCTCCACCTGTGCGGGTCGCTTGTGGCTCATCGACTCGGCCGTGGCGCACACGTCGCATGGATTCAAGTGTCCGATGAGTTCATGACATTTTCGCCCCCGCACCTGTTCCGGTGACAGTCCAAGGAAAACATATCCCGCTGCATTGTATCGCAAGATGCGGTGCTGGTTGTCCTGCACGCCGAGGACGTCCGGGATCGCGTCAAACAGCGCTTCCATGAGGCGCGCAGCCCTCCTTGCCTCCTCTTCGCTGACGCGCATTGCTTCTTCCGCTCGCTTACGGTCCGTGATATCGGTGAAGGTTGCAAAGACCTGGTGTGGGACGGACTCGTTCGGAAGATACTGCGGGATGGCATTGACCAAGATCCAGTGGTGAGACTCATCCTGCGGATTGAACACACCCATGACCACGTTATTCACAGGTTTGCCGGACCGTAGCGCGATCATGGCCGGATGATCAACTCCGGAAAGTTCGGCGCCGTCTTCGCGTATTGCGCGCCAACGTGGATCGATGGACGCTCGGCCGCGCATTTGATCCAAGGTAAGGCCAAGGATGTGCTCGGCCGCAGGATTGGCATCAATGATCGCACCCGATCGATCCTGGTAGACAACGCCCTGTGACATCGTCTCGAACAGCGTTCGAAAGCGGCTTTCGCTCTCCTTCAAATGGCGCTCCGCTCGTTTCTGCTGGCTTTCCCGCTCAAGGGAATCGAGAGCGTACGAGATATCATCCGCGATCTCATCAAGAAGCTGGTACTCCTCCGGATGGATCTCGCGTGGAATGCTCGTGTCGAGGATCAGCGCTCCGACGGCCGTCTTGTTCATTGCAAGGGGGAGAACGAGCCAGTTCGGTGCAACGACAATTCTGTTCTCACGGATGGCCTGATGCACGGGACTTGCATCCGAGAGGTCGATCGGTGTCGAAGCGACATCGTTCGCGAGCCGCGCAGATGCTGATGCGACCAGCGATCCAGTTTGTGCATCGCCCATGATGATCCACGCGGCAGGAAACTGGCCGTAGGTAACCGCGACTTGACAGATGGCCTTCTGAAAGGCATCTCGATCGTGTTCCCGGACGATCACCTGGTTGATCTCTCCCAGGAAGGCGTAGAGCCGGGCGATACGAGCCATGTTCGACTCTGCGCGGAGCCGAGACGTCACATCGTGTGCCAGCACAAGTTCCGCCTTGCGTCCGGCGAAGGTGAGTGTGTGTGATGTGATCTCGACATCGATCAATGTTCCGTCTTTGCGAGTATGACGCCAGATGCCCGCAAGGTCGAGTCCTTCCGTCACCTTGGTGATGTTCTCATGCAGCCGGGCGACATCTTCCTTCGGTCGAATGTCCGCAATGGACATGCGTAGGAATTCGTCGCGGGTGTACCCATACTGGCGAACAGCGGCCTCGTTGACCGCCAGGAATGTCAGTGTCCGCAGGTCATACACCCACATCGGATTTGGATTGCTTTCAAAGAGGAGCCGATATTCGGAATCACTGGCAGTCATGATCGTCATCTGGCACCTTCCATGATATCCGTCGGGCCGCTCTCGCTCACGACCGTCCCTGATTTTCCAATAACCGCGTCTTCACGATCTGCTTGACCAACGCGGCGGGTATCGGCTTCTCGGGCGTGAACCGGACCGTCGCCGTTGCGGTCGAGAAACCCTTCAGCTTTGCTGCGAATCGCTTCGTTGTAGCGGGACTCATGATGTAGAAACCGCAATGTCCCTTGAACGCGGCAAAGCCGACGAGCATTCCATCCTGGAAATACGCGACCATGCCGTAGCTGATCTTCTCTTCGGCCAGCGGAGCGGCTTGGCGGATGATCTCGCGAAGCCGAATCAGCGCTTCACGCTTGCCAGCATCAGCGATGCGGTCGATGTATCGTTCCACATCAATGTTCGTTGGAGCATTCGTCCGCTTCGACTGTTTGGGCATGGATTCTCCTTACAAATCCGAAGGGACTCGGCGTGTCGGAAAAGATCTCATATCCCCCTGCAATAGGAAGGCGAGCGCCATCTCGGCAATACCCAACGCAAGGTAGGAATGCTGGAGGATGTGTCCGCCTCCGATGATCGTGACCTGCACGTAGATCCAGATCGCCAGCCCCGCGCCGAATGTGAAGCCGATGAAGCCTGAAAGAGGGTGTCGCCGGACCGTGAGAATGCCTGCGACGAGTTGCCCGACACCGTTGATGAGCACAAGAATGATGCCGGGCACAAGGAAGTCGTTGAACGGAGACCCCGCCAGCATTTCACGTGGCGCCTGGAGTAATTCACCGGATGGCGCAACGATGAGCATCGTACCGCTCACGAGCGCTCCGAGTGAAACGAAGAACTGAATCGCGGCCTGCAGAACAACCAATGGTCGCTTCAACGAGGGAGCTCCTTACTATAGTGCTAAACTAGGCACACGGGAGGGAAGATGCAACATAATAGCGGAATGCGGATTGAAGAGGCTAATCGATATGTGCCCGCAACTGGCGTCTGAGGATCTTCAGGGCCTTCGTTAGTTGGTTCTCGACGGTCTTGACGCTGATGCCCAGCTGTGCGCTGATTTCCGCGTTGCTGAATCCCTCCATTCGGCTCAGGAGGAAGACGTCGCGGCACTTGTCCGGGATGTTCCGTTCAACGATCTCGTGAATCTTCTCTTCCAACAATCGTGCTCGGGTGGCATGCTCGGGGTCCTCGGCTGAGGGACTCAAGTTCGCGGG
>JBFYQI010000258.1:0-7119 GCA_041302875.1 Ignavibacteria bacterium | reverse complement strand
GAGGAACTCCCCGACCTCGCCCAGGCGGCAAAGAACGCGAACCCGAAGATGCGTGCGATCATCAAAGGAGATCGTGATGGCGTCTATGGGCCTGCAGAGGACGTGATGAACGCGCTTCAGAAAGCAAACATCGCGCGCTTCGAACTTGTCACCGTCGAATCGAGGGATTGACACATGTCAGGTGGCGGCGACATGGGCGGCGGCGGCCGCTCGCACGGAAAGAAAGGGAAGAAGCACAAGGGGAAGCGACGCATGGGAACGCGCATCGACATGACTCCCCTCGTCGATGTCGCTTTTCTGCTGTTGACCTTCTTCATGCTGACCACGACATTCAGCCTCCCGCAGGTGCTGGAGATCAATCTTCCCCCCAGCGAATCACGCAGCGAGGTGACCGAAAGCAGCCTGCTGTTGCTGCGCGTGGTCAACGACGGACGCATCTTCTGGAATTTCGGCACGGATCAGCCGCGATTGATCCAATGGAAGGACCTTCGCTCATTCCTCCGGGAACGCGCCGTCTCGAACCCGAACATGATCTGCCTCGTGAAGGTCGACCGAAAAGCAAAGTATTCGTATTCCGTACAGATGATCGACGAATTGAACCTCGCCAGCATCACGCGTTTCAGCCTCGCCCCGCTGTTGGACGCAGACAAGAAGATCATCGGACTGCCGCCGGAACAGGAAGGCTGATCCTTTCATTCACATTTCAGACGATCATGAGAACCGTACCCACAACCATCGGACGGATGTTCGTCCTCCTTGCGTTCCTCCTCCCCTGTTCGGCCATGAGTCAATTGGCGATCCGGGATACCGCATTCAAGAGCCCAGCCCCCGTTGATACCACGGATCTTGACCTGGCGACATTCCCAGGGGATTTCATCCTCGACAGCGGGAGCGGAAACAACCTTGCGCGCGGCAAGACGGCATCGATCCGCTTCGCCAGGCTGAATCCGGAATTGATCCCGGTCAACAACGCCGATCCTAACGTGATGTTCGACGCAAATAATTCCACGTTCTTTAATCTTCCCGCCGGACAGGAGGGAACACAAATCGTCATCGATTTGCAGGCGACGCGCGTGGTCAATCGAGTCCGCACGAGGGCATTCGCCGCCGCAAGTTTCCGGCTTCGTGGATACTCGATCTTCATCGGTCGGGATTCCGTCGAACTGCGCCGCGCCCTCCAGATTCCCGACAATCAAAACCAGGTCACCGACGACCTTTTCGTTCCTGACACCGGCCGCTTCATCGCCATCCAAGTGGACAAGATGGATCCAACCCGGCCGAACGGCGTTGCGACGATCATCGCGGAGATCGAGGTATTCGGGGTAGGTTTTCTCGCGGAGGGAACATATGTTTCCGCGATCAGGAGCACGACTCCCGCTCCTACTCCTGCGCGTGCTGTCAATTGGGGCAAGGTGGAATGGCAGGCAGAGGTCCCACCTCAAACGAGTGTCTCGGTATCCATCCGCACTGGGGATGACCCAACAGGCGTCAGTGCGTGGAGTCCGTGGAGCACGCCGGTAACGGTCAGCGGTTCACTCTTCCGCGTTTTTGAGCCTCGAAAGTATATGCAGTACAAAGTGCAACTGGCAACTCAGGCGCTCGAGACTCCCCGGTTCCGCTCGATCGAGGTCTTCTATGACACGACGCTTGTTGCGAGTTCCGCCACCGCACGCCTCTCTCAAGTGACGGCGGAGATTTTGAAGGAAGCAAGCATCACTCATGAGACATCGATTCAAACGGCTGGGTCAAGCGGCGGAGTGGATACGTTGATCATCGAAACGGACATCCCGCTGGCGGTCTCCGGTGTGACCGTGAACAATGCCGAGGTGCCTCATACCCTGGAATTCGTCCCCGGTGCATTGAGAGTCGGATTCGCCTCGCCTGTCACGGGAACGGCAACGATCAGGGCGGCGCTCCGGTTCACCCCGTACTTGCTCACCCATTCCTTCCCGGGCCAGATCATCTCGAACGCAACACCGGGCAATCCGCAGATGGTCGATGCGGCGATCGTCGGCGGGAAGGAGGCAACGACCCTCGTGACCGTCGGCGTCCCGGAGACGATCATCATGGATGGACGTGTGGACCCGAACCCGTTCACACCGAACGGCGATGGCCGGAATGATGTCACGTATTTCAATTTCTTCGTCGCGAACCTGACCGACCCGCGCCCTGTTCGGATTCACGTCTTCGACCTGACCGGTCGGAAGGTCCGGACCGTGTTCGAGACCTCGACGACGGCACAAGCGTACGTCGAACAGAATGCCATTCCGTGGGATGGACGCGACGACAACGGGAAGCTTCTGGCTCCCGGCGTCTACGTGTTCCAGATCTCCGTCGCCGCGGACGGAAACAATCCTTCGGCACTCACCAAGACCGTGACCATCGCATATTGAGCAACGGTTCTCCCATGAAACTACTCGTCTGGTTCACCATTCTTCTCTCCGTCGTCGCGCTCCCGAGCGCATCCGCCGGGGGGTTCTCCATCCTGCCTGGAAGCGCCCGTGCGGTTTCCTTCGGCGGCTCACTCGTCAGCACCGCCGACGGACCGAACGTGATCTTCTATAACCCCGCGGGGGTCGGCTCCCTGAGTGGATTGTCCTTCTCGACATCCTTCGCGCAGTTGTTCACGGGGATCCAGGGGGACAATCTCCGGTACCTCACGGCCAGCGCCTCGGCCAACCTCGGACTCGTCGGTCAACTTGGGTTTGGTGCGCGCGTGTTCCGTGCGGACGCATGGAACGAGAATGAATTGATCGGTGCGTACTCGCAGAACTTGTTCGATGTCGTGATGATCGGCGGAAGCGTCCGCCTCTTGCAGTGGTCGACCCCCGCGCCGTCCGGGTTGCGCGCCGTGCCGGAGGACGGCCTCTCGAAGGCGACGATGACATTCGATGCCGGTCTGCAGGCGCGATGGGTCGATGTGTTTCCGGACAACGACATCATCATCGGCGTTGCCGTCTCGAACATCAACGCCCCCTCCATCGCTGTCAACGGCTCGGAGGATGCTCGGCTCGATCAACGGATCTCCGCGGGGATCACGTATGCCTCCAGTGTCTATGACTATTTGCTCACCGCGCATTTCACCTCGCAGGGCCCATCGAAGCGGTTCGCCGGCGGGGCAGAATTCGTCGCAATGAAGGCGGACGTCTTCAGCGATCAACTTCAGTTCATCGTTCGCGCCGGCGGCGGCGTTGGTGTCGGCGGAACGGAACAAGGAGACATCGGCGGAGGAATCGGTTTCGTGTGGAATGGAATCCGGATCGACTACGCGTATCAGTATCAAACGGTCCTCCAGTATCTCAGCGGCTCGCATTTCATCACGCTGCACTACGCACTGTAATCCCTTTTGATGCTTATGAAACCTTCGCACCGTTTTCTCCTCCTCGCGGCGACCGCGGCTGTCCTCCTGCCGGACCTGCTCCACGGCCAGTTCATCTCCCAAACCGCCGAACGCGGATCATACCTGAACTATGCCGGACGGAACTACGAGAACTACAGCGCCGGCTTGCTGCGCCGCAAATTCTACGACAACTTTGGGAACTTCCTCGTCGACGGCGTTCAGATCTTCACGCTGGATGAGCAGAGCCAGACCGCCGTTTCCGAGTATCCCGCCGCGACCAGTTCGCTGACCAAGACCAGGTTCTACAGTTCATATTTCCAGAACCTCGTGATCCTGAACGACAGCTACAGCGGATTGACCAGCAGGCTTATGATAGGAGACGTGATCCGCACAAAGTTCACGTCCCTCACCCTTGACAAGGCACGATTCAATGGTATCCGGTGGGATGTGTCGACCTCCAAGTACCGCGGGACCATGCTTGCGTCGCGCGTTTCGGACCCTATACGGATGGATCCGGAGAACGTCTTGACCAGCGCCCAGGCCATCACGCATATCCGCGAATGGACGGCGTTTTTGTTGGGGGGTCATTTCGAGGCGGACCTCGGCGACGTGCTGACGGTTGGCGCAACCTATGTCAACCAGCATCAGACCCGTAGCTCATCCGGAGCGGAAGCTGCCGGCCTCAAGGGAACGGTGACGAATGCGATCCCACGCGTGATCTTCGTCCGCATTCAGGACGACACGCCGGGTGACTACTCCGGTCCGCAGATCTTCGGCGTCCCGCAGATCTATATCAACGGCACAGCGTATTCGATGACAAACATCAACAACCGCGTGCCGGATCCATATCGCGTCGACCTGCGATCTCCCATCCAGTATTGGGTGTTTCGCGACTTTGAGCCGGTCTACTTTGCGACCTACCCGGATCCCGACAGCACAAGCTACACCCAATACGCTCAGTATAAAACCCGATTCTCATCATCGTTGGTTTCGCCGCTCCCGACCTACCCTTTCACCATCCCGAGCCAGACCGAGGTGAAGCCGGGGACAAACTACCCATACAATGTCACGTACGCGTACGTTATCCCTCCCGGAGTTGACCGGGTCGATTTCGCCGCGATCCTGGCGAACGACTATCGCATTGAGGCAGGTCACGACTGGATCAACAACGCGGATGAGTACAACGTCCCGGGATTCCGCTCCCATGCAGACTCCAACGTCGCCGGAACATTCCCCGCCGTGACGACGTTTCGCACCATGGCCCGTGCTGAAGGGAACATCAAGGACGGCTCGAACCGGCGCGTGGTGCGGTTCTCGTACGGATTGGCATCCGGCCTCTCGGTGTACAGTCTGAACTTCAAGCTGAACTGGAACAACTTCAAGCTTGAAGGGGAGTTCGCACAGAGCGTCAATTACTTGAAATACCCCATCTCCCGTGGCTTCCGTTTCGAGGACGTCGGAAAAGCGTTTTTCATACGTGGTACCAAGACGATGGGACGATTCACCTTGGGAGGTGAACGGTACCATATCGATCCGCAGTTCTCCACCCTGTTCCACTATTACACTCTGGATAACTATTTTTACGGAACCTACAATGACCCAGATCGCCCAGACCGGACCACGTTTCAACGCACTGTGAATGGTGTGTTGGAACCGGCAAGTCAGACGAGCGCCACGGCGACTGTCGGCGGCTACGATCCGCGGCTCGCCGGGGGGGCCGCCTACGCTGCGGTCGATGATAACGACGACGACGACCGTTGGGAGGACGGCTACTACTTCTACAACGTCAGGGCCTATCCTAACGTGCGCAACGGCGACGTTATCAACTTCGACTATGCAGGAACGCAAAAGACGCCAGGCTTCACCCCAAAGCAGTTGCGCTTGGGCTATCGTCAAAATGTGAACGAACTCACCGGCCTTGGGGAAATCATTCGAAAGCCGGATGCTGGAATCTTCCCGGGGAAGGACAAGGATCGCGACGGTATCCCGGACGATGACCGGAATTCGAATGGCGTTCCTGACTATTCCGAGGACTTCCTGACGTTCTATTCCGATCCCCCCTTCTTCAGTTATGGTGACGACTGGAACAACAACGCCGTGATCGATGAGCAGGAGAACGACATCCTGCCCGACTACCCGTACAATCCGGACATCGACGGCCTCCATGCGTTCGCCAACACCGAGCTCTTGCGCAACATGAATCTTCGGTTCGGTTCGATCCGGGAGAAGTCGCCGGCACAAGGCGGACGCGTTCGCTCCGACTATGCCCGGTGGAGCTACGCATCCGGCACGCCCCTCTTCGGCTCGGTCAATCTTTTGTACATATTCAAGCGTGTGATGGACAATATCCCGAACAACGGGTACCAGTTCGGCTCCGCCATCACTGTCACCGAACCGTACCCTACATTCACCTTCGATTCTCTTGAGTACAAGAACAGCGTTGTGCACCAAGCATACGTTGGGGCGGTGTACACCCAAGTCCCCGGATTGCGCATCGAAAACATCGTAAAATATGAGTACAACGAACAGTTCGCGATCGGTACCGGCTTGCGTGACGTCGAGAATCGATACATCAATCCCCTCGAACAGAGCGATGGATACATCAATAAACTGGGGATCGTGAACAAGATCGAATATTCGATGCCGTTGATGAACGGGCGGCTCCGGTTGAATCCGCAATTGAAGGTTCGCACGCAGCGGACCTCTCGGTTCGGCGAGTTCACCCCCGGCAAGCCGGCGAATCAGGTCGTTCGGAGCGAACAGCAATTCATTCCGATCATCCGTTTGGATTACGCGTTGACGGAGCGAACCGACCTCCGCATCGGCCTGCAGGGGTTCGGAAGCAAGACCGGTCCGTTCGCCGTGCAGATCCGCGACCTGAAGATGCCGTCAAACGACATCAACCAGACCACGTACGCAGTCGCCTTGAGCAATAAATCGTCCTATGGCGGGTACAATGTGGTGGTCGACGCTGGCTACAAGTACACGACGGCGAGCCTGCCGCGCTATCCCGACCCGCGCTATCGCGATCGGGATATTTCCTACATCTTCATGACGGTGTACGCGGGCTTCTAAGATGGATTTCAAGACCATCCTGATCATCGTCCTTGGCATCTCGGCCGCGGCGTACTTCACGCCGACGCCGACCGCTCTACAGACGCAGTTCAAGAGCGGACAAGACCTGTATGCCGCGAAGGAGTACCAGAAGGCGATCGCACAATACGACGAGATCATCGGGACCGAATCACGGTTGCTTGCCGCGGACAGCGTCCGCGTGTCGCTGTTGAACAACGAGCTGAACGTCGGAGTCCGGACGGCGGCGCTGTACCAGAAGGCGAATGCGCTCCGGAACCTGAACAGGAAGGAAGAGAGCGTCACCTTCTATCGCGCCGTTGAAGAGCGCACCGATTCGCCGAAGCTTTCCGCCCTTGCGCAATACCAGATCTACGAGATGTACTTCTCGGAGCAGGACTATCCCTCCGCGATCCGGGAAGCGCGCGGACTGATCGAACGCCATCCCCTGAACGAAAAAGTCCCGCAGGCCTATTACGACATCGGATGGGCATTCCGTGAGGCGGGCCAGATCGACAGTTCCAACGCGGCATTCCTCACGCTGACAGCCCTCTTCCCGGAGCACCCGCTGGATGCGAAAGCCCGGTTCCAGATAGCCCAGAACTACTTCGACCAAAGCGATTGGAGGAACTCCATCGCCGCATTCCAATCGCTCCTCAACAAGTACCGTCCCGAGAAGTTCGCGAAGGCCGAATGGGAGAATGTCG
>JBFYQI010000250.1:0-5313 GCA_041302875.1 Ignavibacteria bacterium | reverse complement strand
CGGCGATGATCTCACGGATCACGTCGTCGAGCGATTCCCCGACCTGCGGGGAGAGATAGAACTGCTCGAAATCGAGTTGCGTTCGAGCACTGCGGATCATCTCGACCCAAACATCAGCTGTATTCCGGATGTCCGGATTGTCGAGGGTCGTCTCGACCGGAGCGCTCTCAACGAATTCGATGTCGGACGGGAGAATCGATTGACATGAGAGAGAAAGAGGGAAGAGGAGGAGAATGATCCAGGGAGCAATAGAGACAGGACGTACCATAAGTGGGAGACTCCGAGATGGTTCGAGCTGATTCAGACTGAAGCCATTCCAAAGGCGATCGAGAAAACCTTAAAAATTCTTTAAATTATGGCGTTTGGATGAACGTTTTGCACGATAAAACTCTTTTACACGATTGGAACTATTTGCCCTATTACTGCGGTTACATAAACACCAATAGGCTCCGAGTCCCAAACGAGGCCGGAGTTCAGGTACAAACCAAACTTTTGGAGGTCGTCATGAATCAGTTCCTTCGCCGGCTGGTGATCTTGCCGGTTGCTGCTTTGTTGCTCATCGGATGTACAGAAGGCCAGAATCCTGTCGAACCAGGATCCAGTTCAACGGATTTGTCCGCCCCCTCTCTCTCGAAGCTGCCATCAACGCCCCCTACGAACTCCGGGACCATCGTTGATGTCGCCGTCTCGAATCCTGATTTCTCTATCCTTGTGCAAGCCGTCCAGTTTGCGGACCTCGCCGGCACACTTTCCAATCCCAAAGCCCGCTACACAGTCTTTGCACCGACGAACGAGGCCTTTGTTCGTCTTCTTGGCCGCCTTGGCTTGACGCCGGAGCAGCTGTTCGTGCCTGAGAATAAGGAATTGGTCAAATCGATCTTATTGTATCACGTCGCCTCGGGAGTCCGGACGTCGAAGGTGGTGCTCAAGATGCCCCTGATCTTCACGCTCAAGAAGGAGTTCATCATCGTGAAGGGAAGAACCGCCGAAGTGGGCAACTTTAAGAACGGATTCGCCAGCATTATCGCGACCGATGTGCGCGCGTCGAATGGCATCATCCACGTCATTGATGACGTCATGGTTCAACGGAGCGTACCGGTTCCTCCGATCCAAAAATAACGGACCTGAATTCGGAAACAACAACAGGCTCGGCGTTCTGCCGGGCCTGTTCTGTTTTCACGTGAATCCTAACGAGGTCAGTTTCGCATCGCCTTCAGCTCATCATCTTTCCCCGTCATCTGCAAACGGATCAACGACACGGGGATCGTGCTCACCTGATACATCTCGTCGAAGAATCGACGGAGGCGGAAGCCCGCCCCCAATTCCCGGCTGCGGTCCATAATGAGGCGATCAAGCAGATGTTTGCCCGTGACGTAACTTGTGCCATATCCGGGCTGGCGTAAGTACAAGTGCTGCTCGAACCCGACAAGACTCACATCCCCCGTCCATCCCGCCGGAGTCCATTCCACTTGATACGCGCGGGCTTGCTCAAGGGTGATCTCGTTCGCATGGACATAGAGCGAAGCCAGTCCGCGTGCGCAGCGCTGTGCCAGCATGATCCAGACCAACTCCCGGCTGCGAGGGCTGTTGTCGTACAATCCGGCGTGCAGGAACATCTCTTCCACGCTGGTCGTCAATCCTTCCGCACGACTCATCCAGATGTTGTACGACAGCGGTTCGCGCCGGATCGGGCTCGTGTGGGGTTCGTGGTTCTGCTGTGCAATGTCGAACCAGTGTATGCCGTGCGAGTAGAGCGGCGTCGGATCCAGATGCATGATTTTGTAGAAAAAGTTGCGCCGATCCTCGGGGATGAATCGCCCCAGATGCTTCCGCAACTCCGGCTCCATGTAGCCGCGGATGGTCATGATCTCGTTCGTTCGGAGGAACTTCATCAGCTTCCCGACCGAGCGCTCCGCAAGACGGTCATATTCTTCCGGACTCGACGCGGCCGGGAGCGGAGGTAGCGCGCGGTTATGGTGCTGTTCGAGCGCCAGCGAGGTGTAGGCACGCCCTAACTCCCGCTTCAACAGCATGACCTCGTCGTCCCAGGTCATGGGAATGAGCAGAACGTGTCGGAGGTACCAATTGTAATTCTCTTTGCCGATGCCCGAGGGACCGGTCTTCGCTGGAGCCTGCGCCTCAAGCCACTCGGCAAAACGGAGTGACGCCTCTCTTGCGTGTTGCACTGCCGTGGCGAGTTCCTTCCCCGCACCTTTGGTCCGCTCGCTGAGATTCTCCAGTTCACTCGCTTGATCCCTGACGCTCTTGATGCCGGCGATCCAAAGGTCGCGTGCGTTGCCGGTCAGATTCACTCGGGCTTGTTCAAGCAATGGTGGAAGGATGCGCAGTTGCGCGGTGAGTTTCGCGGCATCATCCTTTGAGAGGGGGAAGGTGTACGTCCAGAGTTCGATCGCCGCATGGCAGACCGGACCTTCATGCGCAGGCGTATCGCTCTGCTCCGTCCACACGATCGCGTAGTATGCCGGATCGCGTGCCCAAGGCTGGAGGACACGCAAGTCAAAATCGAGTCCGTTCATTTCAGCGCGGACCAATTCGTAGTCGACCATCTGTTCGAGCAGCCATCCCGTTGTGTCGATGGATGCGAGCCGTCGCTGACATTGCATGAGCTGCGTGCGAATCTTCTCGAGCGTTTTCGCGCTGTAGTCGGGAACACCGTTTGGCAACGTAGGATGTTGAAGCGTCCGAACCTCGTGAAACAGCGCCACGAGTTCGCCATACGGTTTCGACGAACCGGATGCACCCTGCGCCGTCGCCTGGGATATCAGTAGGGCGGTGCTGATGAGCAATGCACGCAGCACGCGAAAGAAAAAGTCAGGTCTATTCGTCATTGTCACGGTCTCCATGTTCGTGGACTACCCTTGTGCCTCTTTCACCGGCTGCAGTTCTCCTTCCATCCGTGCGATCACGGTCGCCACCGCCGCGTCGCCCACGACGTTGGGCACGGTACGACACATGTCAAGGAAGCGATCGATGCCGAGGATGAGCGCGATCCCTTCCTCGGGAATGTTCACCGAGCGGAGAACGATGATAAGCATAACGATGCCGACGCCGGGAACAGGGGCCGTTCCGATGGAGGCGAGGATCGCAGTAAAGAGGATGGTCAGCTGTTCCGCGAGGGAGAGATCGATGCCATACACCTGGGCGATGAAGACCGCGGCGACCGCCTGATACATCGATGTGCCGTCCATGTTGACGGTCGCCCCGAGCGGGAGGACGAAGCTCGCGACCTTGTTCGACACGCCAAGATTCTTCTCGCAGGCCCTCATCGTGACCGGCAGGGTTGCTCCGCTGGAACTCGTTGTGAACGCCACGAGCATGACCTCCCGGAGTGCCGTGTAGAACTTCCGGTAGGGGATCTTCGCGAACACCCGAACAGCAAGTCCAAGAACGCCGAAGGTCTGGAGCGCCAGCGCGAGGATGAGTGTCAGGGCGTACCAGAACAGCGTTCCAAGAATCTCGAAGCCGAACTCTCCGACGGTCGCCGAGATAAGCGCGAAGACTCCGTACGGTGCGATGGTCATGATCATCCCCACCATCTTGATCATGGTCTCGCTCAGGCCATCGAAGAAAGCGATGACGGGACGCGATTTGTCCGGCGGGACGAGCGTCAAGCTGATACCGATCATCAATGCGAAGAAGACGATCTGCAGCATTTCCCCGTTCGCCAGTGCATTGATCGGGTTCGTGGCGACGATGTTCACCAGCATGTTGACGAGATCCGGAGCCGCGACCGCGCCGCCGACATCGGGTTGGAACTCCGTCACCAGGCGTTCTTTCGCCTCCGGCGCGAGGCGCGTCCCAGGTTGGATCAGGTTGACTGCAACGAGACCGATCGTGATCGCCGCAGTGATCGAGGCGAGGTACCACAAGAGGGTCTTTCCCCCCATCCGCCCTACACGCTTGATGTCGCCCAGGCTCGCCGCGCCGACGATGAGTGAGGCGAGGACAAGGGGGATGGCGATGAACATCAGCAAACGAATGAAGATCATCCCGATCGGCTTGATGGCGACGGCGATGGTCTTTACCTTTTCAACGCTGCGGAGATGTTGAAAGCGTTCGCGCGATCGCTGAGATCCTCCCACCGCCGCTTGGGTCGCCTCAAGAGTGAGCCCACTGCGTTCTTTGGCGGGATAGGAGCGCACGAACTGGACGATCCGAAGCTGGTCTTCCTTGCCGAATCGTGCGACGGAGACCGTGTCATCCCGGAAGATCTCGACGGATTCCCAGGAGCGCACGATCGACGATTGCTCGTGTCGTCCTTTCCCATGGCGAATGTCGAGCTCATACTTGCTGACATTGAAAAGAGACCCGAAGATCGCACCGAGAACAAGCCCGCCAAGGATTTTGTGATGGAGCGGGATGGCTTTCCATGAGAATTTCATACGTGAGGACTCCTGCAGCAGTGCAATGAGAGTTCGATCTTGCCATTGGCACCATGATAGGAGAATTTCGTCCCCTACTCAAGGGTTCTTCATTGATTCTCGGATGCGAAATCTTTATACTCAACGGTATTTCACGCGTTTCCAACCTGCCGGGAGTATTGAATGGAACAGACTGAACGCGGCGCCTGGACCTCCAGGACCGGCTTCATTCTCGCCGCCGCGGGATCGGCGATCGGCCTGGGCAATATCTGGCGCTTTCCGTATGTGACGGGGATGCACGGCGGAGCCGCGTTCGTGGTCGTGTATCTGGCCTGCGTCTTCGCGATCGGCGTTCCCATTCTCATCGCCGAGTTGACGCTCGGTCGTCATACGACGCTCAATCCCGTCGGTGCGATCCGCGCCATCACGAAGTCCCGCTTTTGGCCCCTCGTCGGCTATCTCGGCGTCATTACCGGTGCCGCGATCCTATCCTACTATGCCGTCATCGCCGGATGGACCGTCGGGTACATCTTTCGGACCATCTCGCATTCCAGCTCAAGCTTTGGCTCATTCATCGCTGACCCGACTATCGAGGTTGGCTACTTTGTGTTGTTCCTCATCATGACGGCGGGTGTCGTTGTTGGCGGCGTTGAACGGGGTATCGAACGATGGTCCAAGATCCTGATGCCGATGTTGTTCCTCATCCTTCTCGGTCTCATCGCCTTTGCGCTCACGCTTGAAGGGGCGTCCAAGGGTGTGGAATTCTACCTCAAGCCCGACTTCAGCAAGATCTCCGGCTCGACCGTGCTTGCCGCTCTCGGCCAGGCATTCTTTTCACTCAGCCTGGGCATGGGAGCGATGATCACGTACGGGAGCTACATCTCCAAGCAAGAGAATCTCGCCATCTCCGCCGCAAGCGTTGCATTGGCCG
>JBFYQI010000239.1:0-4980 GCA_041302875.1 Ignavibacteria bacterium | reverse complement strand
CGCATCCTCCGTCAAGGGGAGGTGTGATGCCGGTCAATCAAATGAGACCGGTCCATGTCGTGCTCGCCTCGGCAAACCGGCGGCGGAGTTCGCGCTGTACATCCTCCGGAAGGGGACCGCGTTCGATCGCCTGACACGCTCGGGCGATGTGTGCCGCTTTCGAGGTACCGACAAGAGCCGTCGCCACATGAGGGGCGAACACCGTGAAGCGGAGTGCGAGTTCCTCCGCAGCGATACCAGCATCAAAATCCAGGGCGTTCCATCTCTCCCAGTATGTCGCCTCGTCGCTTCGCTCTGGCCGCGCGGAATATCTCCAGGGAGCATTCGCGAGCGAGCGTTTGGCAATGACACCCACTCCTTGATCGGCCGCCGCAGGAATGTACGTGTGCAATCCCCGCTGATCGCAGATGTTGACGGAGGTCTGGATCGTCTGGAATCGTCCTGTCATCAGCGCGTATGCGAGATCGTCGTTCTCGCCTGAGTAGGCGATGACACGAACAAGCCCCTCCTCCCGTGCGCGTTCCAATGCGTCGATCACCCCGTTCGCCCGAAGCGTTTCCGCGGGGCAGGAGTGCAGATGTACGATGTCGATGACTTCGGTCTGCAATCTCGTGAGCGCACGTCGCACACCGGCCTCAACGCACGCATGTGTCCAATCCGGGATGCCGGGAATTCCGTAGCCGACCTTCGTTGAAAGCAGGAACTCGTTCCGACGCGGGGCGAGATGACGGCCAATGCGTTCCTCGGAGAGCCCGTACGATGGCGCTGTGTCGATCAACGTGATGCCGGCGTCCAGCACAGCGTTGAGCATAGCGCTCACATGATGCTCTTCCAGGGTGGGATCTCCGATGGCGCCGGCGCCGAAGGAGAGTTGGGAGACCTGCAATCCGGTGGATCCGAGAGGATGGACGTTCATGCGGACAAGGTACGAGAGATCTCTTAAAGAGGAAAGCGGCCGGAGGGCAGATTGCTATTCTGGATGTCCGAAAGTACATTGAACGCACTGCCAACTGCGTTCGGAGTCCGATGAAGAAGATGTGGGAGGTTTGCAGCTCAGCGTTTCGCCTTCCGGGCGGCTGGGGGAACGAGCTTGAATGGAGGCGCGCACGAACGCTGCATGTCGCCCATCTCTTCATCTTCTTTGGGGGATTCCTCTATCTCATCCTTCCTCCTTCGATCCTCAACGGCCAGGAAGTCTTTGTCGTCGGGACGATCCTCTATTCGCTCATCGGCACCCTGCTGCTCCGCTTCCGTAAGCTCACCCTGTCCGCCTTCTGGTCGATCAGCATTATCTGGTTGATCTTCGCCGTCGGTTCCTTCACGGAAGGCGGTTTGGATTCCAGTTCCTTCGGAGGGACGATCTCGATCGTCGTGTTCGCCGGTCTTGTGTACGGTCTCCGCGGTGCGATCGTGACAGCCGTTGCGAACATGATCACCGGAGCGGTCTGGGTGTACTTGTCAAACAAGGGGTTGATGCCGCCTCCCGCGATCGTGTACAGCGATCTGAACATCTTTGCCGACTACTCGGTCTACGTCATGATGTCGGCCATCTTCACGGGCGTGGCGGTCAATAGCATCGATCGTTCGTCTGCCCGGTTTGAACGCGAGCTTCGTGACCGGAAGAAGGCTGAAGAACGGTACCGAAACCTAGTCGAACGAATTCCCGATGGGGTCTACCGGAGCACGAGCGATGGACGCTTGCTTGATGTCAATCCGGCGATGGTGCGCATTTTGCGGTATGAGAGCATGGAGGAATTGCTGGCGGTCGATATTGAGCGCGATCTCTATTTCACGCCGGAGGAACGTCAACACGCGCTTCAACTCCTCACGAAGGATGAAATGGCGGTCTTTCGCCTGCGGCGCAAGGATGGCGTGGAGATCTGGGTCGAGGGACACGGACGGATGATCCCCGCGATCAACGGCGATCCGGCACAGTTCGAAGGGATCCTCCGAGATGTGACGGAGCGCATTCGGACGGAACAAGCACTTCGGCAAGCTCAGAAGGTCGAGAGTCTTGGAATCCTTGCCGGCGGGGTGGCACATGACTTCAACAACATCCTGCAAGCGATCTTGGGCCAAGCGTCGCTTGCCGGGGGTAAGTTGGACGAATCGAATCCCGCGCGTGCGCATGTGATGAAGATCGAGCGCGCCGCAACCCGTGCGGCGGAACTGACTCAGCATCTGCTCGCCTACTCCGGACGGAGCAAGTTCGAGCTTCGCACGTTTTCCCTCAATGAACTCATCAAAGACAACCTGCATCTCCTCGAAGTCACTATTCCGAAGATCGTCCGGCTGAACGCCGAACTGGATCATCGTCACTCCTCGATCCAAGCGGACCCCGGACAGATCCAACAGATCGTGATGAATCTCATCATCAATGCGGGTGAAGCGATCGGGGACAAACCCGGAACGATCACGATCCGTACGCGAACATCGCACATCGCTGATTCAAACGCGCAGTGGACGGCGATCGTCGGCGAGAGGATGCCTGCGGGCGATTACGTCGTTTTGGAAATCGAGGATACGGGGATCGGGATGTCGCAGGAGACGCTGGCACGGATCTTTGATCCCTTCTTCACAACGAAGTTCACCGGACGGGGCCTTGGATTGGCTGCGGTGTTGGGGATCATTCGGGGGCACCGGGGAGGACTTATCGTCCAAAGCGCGGAGGGCAAAGGGACGAGCTTCCGGCTCGCATTTCCAGCGGTACCGGAGGATCTCCTGCAACGAGAGCGTTCCGTTCCTTCGGGGGGCACGATGGAAGGGACCGTTCTGGTGATCGATGACGAGCAATTCGTGCGAGAATTTGTCACGGATGTGTTGGGGGAGAAGCGAATCCCTTGCCTGACCGCAGAGGATGGTTACGTCGGGATCGACCACTTCCGGAAGCGGTGCAAGGAAATTTCCGTTGTGCTTCTCGACTTGTCCATGCCGGGCATGGGAGGTGAGGAGACGTTTCAACGGCTGAAGGAGATTGACCCGACCGTGAAGGTGGTGATGTCATCGGGATATTCTGAGAGCGAGATCAGCGCGCAATTCGCAGGTCGGGGACTGGCCGGTTTCGTGCAGAAGCCGTACAAGGTCGACGCCCTCCTTGCGGCGCTGAATCAACACGCAAAGAAAGCGACACCGCTCTAAGGGTGTGTCAAAGGAGCTCCCGGTCCCAAGGGGATTCCCAGCAACAGCCAGACGATCAGCAGCACACTCCACGCGATACCGAAGGCGAGCGAGTAGGGGAGCATCATCGAGAGAAATGTTCCGATCGCCGCATCCTTCCGATACTTCTGCGCCGTCACGAGAATGAGGGGAAAGTACGACATCATCGGCGTGATGATGTTTGTGACGGAATCTCCCACCCGATATGCCGCTTGCGTCAATTCCGGTGAATAGCCGAGCAGCATCAGCATGGGCACAAACACCGGCGCCATGATGGCCCACTTGGCGGATGCGCTGGAGATGGCAAGGTTCACCAATCCGCTGAGCGCAACGAATGCAATGACGAGCGGAATGCCGGTGAGATTGATACTGCGCAGGAATTCCGCTCCCGTGATGGCGCTGATCACTCCGATATTCGTCCAGCCGAAGAACGACACGAATTGAGCCGCGAAGAATGCAAGTACGATGTACGACGCCATGCTCTTCATTGCGGTATTCATCGCGTTCACAACATCAGAATCCCGTCGGAATGAACGCGTGACGAGACCGTACACCAAACCCGGAACGGCAAAGAAGACGAAGATGATGGTGACGATCCCGTTGAGGAATGGAGAGTGCAGCAAGCTCCCAGTGCGCGGATCGCGGAGGATGCCGTCTGCGGGAATGATGGCCCACGCGACGACGCTGACGAGAAAGAGGTTTGCGAGTCCTGCGGCGATGAGCCCTCGCTTCTCCAATGATTCGAGGGGCTTGAGGAATTCAGATCGCTCCTGTTCGGGAAGGGGGCCCAACTGCGGCTCGACGATCCGCACCGTTACCCAAGTTCCAATCCCCGCGATGAGAAATGTCGATGCGATCATGAAGAAATAGTTTGCCGCGGCGGAGACCTCATACGTGTCGTCGACGAGCCGGGCCGCTTCCTGCGTGATGCCTGCAAGCAAGGGATCGATCGTTCCAAGAATCAGGTTGGCGCTGTACCCCCCCGAAACACCGGCGAAGGCGGCAGCCATCCCGGCCAACGGATGACGTCCGACGCTCATGAAAACGATCGCGGCGAGTGGAATAAGCACGACATATCCGAGTTCGGAAGCGGCGTTCGACAGGACGCCTGCGGTCACAACGGCGAATGGGATCCAACGTCGCGGGGCTGCGAGGACGAACGAGCGCAACGCCGCTGAGAGCAGTCCGGAGCCCTCCGCTATTCCCACTCCGAGCAATGCGACAAGCACCGTTCCCAGCGGCGCGAAGGCCGTGAAGTTCGAAACCAACGATGTTACGATCCGACGCGCTCCGTCTGGCGTCAACAGGTTGACGACCTCGAACACCTTCCCGGTGCTGGGGTGGACGGCAGACCACGCTTGAAGGACTGACGACATCAGGACAACGGCTGTTGCCATTAAGGCGAAGATGGTGACAGGATGGGGTAGCGCGTTGCCGAAGCGTTCGATCCCCGAGAGGAACCGCAAGACCAACGGCTGTTTGCTGACTGCGTTCATTGACGAATTCCCAGAAAGTGTCTCGTATGAACACAGAAATATAGCACAGGGGTTCCGTTGAGGTCAGAAATCGATCAACGCTGTCTGCGCTTCGGCCTGCTTGTGGGCGGCGCGGTCATTGGATCATCCGGCCACACGTGGCGTGGATAGCGTGCACGCATCTGGCGGCGGATCTCGGGGTAGGTAGTGGTCCAGAAACTCGCCAGGTCCTTCGTGACGGCGAGCGGTCGTTGGGCGGGTGAGAGGAGGTGGAGAACGAGTGGAATCCGTCCGCCGGCGATCCGTGGCGTATCGGTTTGTCCAAAGAGTTCCTGCAGCCGCACGGCGA
>JBFYQI010000209.1:0-2748 GCA_041302875.1 Ignavibacteria bacterium | reverse complement strand
TGATCCTTCGCATCGGACTCCTGTGCATCGCCGCCATCCTCTTCGGCGTTGAGCCGTTCATTCCATCGGCGACATTGGCCCTTTGGATCGCCGGCACGCTCCTTCTCTGCGCCTCCGAACTCCTCGGACGCACGCTCTTCTATGATTACCGAATACGCATCGGCCTGTAACGGATGCAATCAACAATCAATAATCCCCAAGTCACAAATTCACTTAGTCTTCCCCTCATCCACCATCTCACATTTGCCATATCCCATGCCCCCTCCCCGTCCCTACATCCTTTCCGAACTTCCGTGGTCCGAAGTCCGCTCCCGGCGTTTTGAAGTCGCCGTTCTCCCCTGGGGCGCGACCGAAGCGCACAATCTGCATCTGCCGTACGGAACCGACATCATCGAGTCGGACTGGATCGCGGCGGAATCCGCCCGTCTTGCGTACGAACGCTCCGCGCGCGTCGTTGTGCTGCCGACGATCCCGTTCGGCGTCAACACCGGGCAGCTCGACATTCCCCTGACGATCAACATGAATCCGAGCACGCAGCGGCTGGTCCTCGCAGATATCGTCGACTCTTTGCACCGTCAAGGCCTGCGGAAGCTCGTCATCATCAACAGCCACGGAGGGAACGACTTCAAACCGATCTTGCGTGAGCTGAAGTTGTCGTTCCCGGGCATGTTCATTGCGCTGATCAATTGGTACCAGATCATCGACCAGAGGAAGCATTTCTCGGAGGCTGACGATCACGCGGGTGAGATGGAGACGAGCATCATGCTGCAGATCGCTGCGGATCTCGTGCTCCCGCTCTCGCAGGCAGGCGACGGTTCAGCGCGGCAGTTCACAATCGCGGGACTGCAGGAACGATGGGCCTGGACCCCGCGGGAATGGACCAAAGTCAGCGCCGACACAGGCGTAGGAAATCCCAAAGCGGCAACAAAAGAGAAGGGAGCTGCGTATTTGAAGGAATTGACGGAGAAGATCGCCGGATTCCTCGTCGACCTCTCCGCAGCCTCCCTTCATGATCTTTATCAATCCTCAAGCGCTCCCACTACTTGATACTTTATACTTAATACTCCCTACTCCCTACTCCATACTCCCTACTCCATACTCCCTACTTCCTCCATCCCCCATGTCCCTTCTCGGCAATCTTCTCTGGATCACCATCGGCGGCGGCATTCTGATCGCCATCGGCTACATCATCGGCGGACTCATCCTCTGCCTTACCATCGTTGGGATTCCCTTCGGAGTTCAATGCTTTAAGCTCGCAGGGCTGGCCCTCGTCCCCTTCGGCAAGACGGTCGGGGACACGGAGCGCGCAAGCGGATGTCTGAGCGTCATCATGAACCTCCTCTGGATCCTCGTCGGCGGCTTCTGGATCACCATTTTGCATTTGATATTTGCCCTATTCTGCGGCATCACCATCATCGGCATTCCCTTCGCGGTTCAGCACATGAAACTCGCCGCCCTCGCCCTCGTTCCCTTCGGCCGAACGATCAAAGACGAAGTATGATTTGAGGAAAGGAAATGTTAGATTTTGTGGTTCATTTCACATTTAACATTTGCCATCTCACATTTGCCATCTTCCTTTGACCTTCTGAGTTCTCCCATGCCCACCCGCACCATTCTTATCACCGGCGCCAATGGCGAGATCGGCCACGGACTGATCGATCACCTCTCGCAACACGGAGGCATGCATATCATCGCGATGGATCTCACGCAGCTCGACAACGCGGTGAAGATGAAGTGTCATCGGACGGTCACCGGAGATATTCTTGATTCCTCGCTCCTGGAGACGCTTTCGACCGAGCATGATTTCGACACGATCTATCATCTTGCCGCACTGCTGTCGACCCGCGCCGAGCGACAGCCGACCCTGGCCCATCGGGTAAATGTCGACGGAACGCTGAACCTCCTCGAGATCGCGGTCACGCAATCGCGCCTGCAGGGACGCGAGATCAAGTTCATTTATCCGAGTTCGATCGCTGTCTATGGACTTCCATCGCTGGATGCCAAGACGAACGCGGGGAAGATCAAGGAAGCCGAATGGCTTGAACCCCGCACCATGTACGGAATCAATAAGCTGTATACCGAACAGCTTGGACGCTACTACACCCACTTCTATCGTCAGCTCGATGCTGACCCGGCAAAGGGTCGCGTTGACTTCCGCGGTGTCCGGTTCCCGGGACTCATCAGCGCCGCCACCGTACCGACCGGGGGTACGAGCGACTTCGCCCCGGAGATGCTCCACGCCGCGGCGCAAGGCAAACCGTACGCCTGCTTCGTTCGTGAAGACGCGCGCATTCCGTTCATGGCCATGCCCGATGCGATCAAGGCCCTTCTGCTGCTTCAGGCCGCGCCGAAGCAGTCATTGACGCGAGCGGTGTACAACGTCGGCTCGTTCAATCCTTCAGCCGCAGAACTTCGCTCGTTCATCATGCAGGCGTTCCCTTCCGCCGCTGTAACCTTCACTCCAGATGTCAAGCGCCAGGCGATCGTCGACAGTTGGCCGGCGGACGTGGACGATTCGGCCGCCCGCCGTGATTGGAATTGGAGTCCCGATTTCGGCATGGACCGCTCGTTCAATGAATATTTGATCCCTGCGGTCAAAGACCGCTACAAAAAGCGCTGATATTCCACCTGTGGAATTTGAAGCAATCGTTGGGTAACATAAGCCTCAAGCCGTTGAGCCGATGAGTAATTGAGCCCATGAGCCGTTGAGCCGCAAGCAAAGCATCGATGCATCTACTCAAAGGCTCA
>JBFYQI010000183.1:0-3647 GCA_041302875.1 Ignavibacteria bacterium | reverse complement strand
AGTTTCTTGATCGAGCTGAACATGTGTTACGTTTCCTGTCGAAAGAGTGAAGACATGCCGATACGGCTGCGAATCCCCTTGCGCCGGCTCTTCCGTCCGGGAACTCCCATCGCGATCTCTTCCATCGCCGCGACGAGTTCTCGGTCGCGCTCATACCGGCCGACGCGAATCCGGATCGGGAGCGGACGTCCCTTGAGTTTCAGTGTCACCTGCTGGAAACGCCCCGCCGTCTGGACCAGCCGTTCACGACCGATATGCATCCACTCGATATCCGCGATCCGAATGACGCGCTCTCCTGCTTGACTGTGAAATACGATCCGGTCGGGCTCGATGATGAGCCGTCGTCCGCGCCAGATATTCAGGAAGAGCGTGCTCAGGGCAACAAGGAAGAACACGATGATGATGTAGACGATCGGATCTTTGAACACGAAGTTGAACTGATCTTCCACAAAGCTCCCGCGGATGCCGGCATACAGCACTAGCGTGCCAAGATAGATCAGCGCCTGCTGATAGAAGAAGTCGAGCTTGTATCGAAAGACTTTCGTTCCCATGATGATCAGTTCCTCGAAAGCTGGACGATGCGCGCCGCGATTGAGGTCCCGGCGTTCGGTCGACCCAAGTTGCGGGATGCGTTCGCCATTGACAGACGGCGTTCGTCATTCGAAAGAAGATTCATCACCTCGTCGACCAAGCGTTCCGTGACCTCCGCATCCGGGAGCAAGACCGCGGCGCCGCGCTCGGACAACGAGCGTGCATTCACTGTCTGGTGGTCAGCCGCTGCATGCGGATACGGAACGAGAATCGCCGGTTTGCCCAGCAGCGTCAATTCCGCGAGCGAAGATGCACCCGACCGGCACACGACGATGTCCGCGGCTGCGTATGCATGCTGCATGTCATCGATGAACGCGCCGACCCAACCCGCCTGCCGCGCCGCGACGATGTCTCCATTCCACCCGCGTCCTGTTTGCCAGATGATCTGAAATCCGTTCACCGCCGCCGCAGGGATCAGCCGTTGTTCGACCGCACGGTTGATCGAAGCCGCACCGAGACTCCCGCCGAACACGAACACGGTTTTCTTCGCGGGATCTAGCTTGAAGAACGCGGTCGCCACGCTTCGTTCCGATGCATCCAATCCTTCCCGCGTCGGCATGCCGACATGCTCCGCGTTATCAGTTCGCTTCAGCCATCGCGTGGTTGCCTCAAACGACGTGAAGACGATCTTCGCCCGGCCGGCGAGCATGCGTGTCGTTACACCCGGATAGCTGTTCGCCTCATGCACCACGACTGGGATGCCCATCCATGCCGCCATCGACAGGATGGGACCGCACACATATCCTCCCGTGCCGATAGCGATCGTGGGATCGAATCGCCGGACGATCCCGAACGACTGCGCCAGTGAAACCAGGACCTTCAATGGAAAGAGCAGATTTGCCGGCCGCAGACTTCGATGAAACCCGCTGATCCAGATCGTCGACAGGCGATAGCCGCGCTCCGGAACGACTCGCGATTCGATCTTGTCTTTCGTGCCAACGAACAGAAACTCCGCGTCCGGACGGATCTTCTTGATCTCATCCGCTATGGCCAGCGCCGGAAATACATGGCCTCCAGTGCCGCCGCCAGCAACGAGAACACGGAGCGGATAGTTTGTCATCCTCAATCCGCAATCCGAAATCTCAAATCCGAAATTGCTTCTGCGTTTGGCTTTCGGAATCCGAATCCGCCGCGAGAGCATGTTTGATGCATTTGGTTCATCTGCATGTGCTGTCTCAGTATACTTTTCCCAGACCGCTTTCCGGCTGGAGCGGTCCTTCGGATTGCGGGTCGACGATCGGAAGCTTTCCCGCTCGCGGATGCATGTCGGTGTACGCCGAAATGTTCAGCAGCACTCCGACGGCAAAGCCGGAGAAGATGAGTGACGTTCCGCCATAGCTGATGAATGGCATCGGCAACCCCGTCGTCGGGAGTAGTCCGAGCGCCACCCCGGAGTTCACCAGCGCATAGAGTGTGATGGTGGACGTGATGGCAATTGCGAGCAGGCGGCCGAAGTCGTCCTTTGCAAACTTTGCGATCTTGAACCCGCGGAACATCAGCACGAGAAATGCCGCGGTGATCACCAGCGTCCCGACCAACCCGTATTCCTCGCCGAGGATGCTGAACACAAAATCGTTGTGCGGTTCCGGGAGGAAGAAGTCCCGCTGGCGGCTTTCACCGGGCCCGACGCCGAAGATTCCGCCATTGGCGAATCCGATCAACCCTTGAAGCAGCTGATGGCTCATGCGTCCGTCGGAATGCCCGGCAATGAATGATCGCATTCGTTCAAGCCGGTAGGGCGCCATGAGCAGATACCCAGCGAAGAGCGGCAACACCGCCAACACCGTCAAGAGCAAGTGCTTGAGCCGCACGCCGCCGATGAACAGGATCGTCATGCTCAACAGCGCGATCATCGATCCCGTGCTGAAATTCGGTTGGAGCATCACCAACACCGTCACAAGTCCCACCCAGATCATTGCCGGAAGATATCCCTGACGGAAATCTTCCATCAATTCTCCCTTGGTCGCGAGGAGCATGCTCAGATGGAACATGAGCGCGTACTTGGCGAACTCCGAGGGTTGAAATCCGATGCCGCCGAAGCGCAGCCATCGGACCGCACCCTTCGTTTCGCCCCCGAGCACGAACGTGACAAGGAGAAACCCAACAGCCAGGAGCAATGCCAACTTGGTGAACCGCTTGTACATCGAGTACGGAACGGTCAAACCAACGAAGAGCGCGGCAATGCTCAACAATACCTTGATCGCGTGAAGATCAAGAAAGTAATCCATCCGGTTCATCTTTTTGAGCGCGATCTCCGCCGATGCGCTGTAGACCACGCCCACGCTGACGACCAGCAGGAACAGGACGATCACAAAGCTCGGAAGGTCGATATGGTTGCGACGAATGCGCATCACAATTTTTTCACCAGTTCCTTGAAGACAACGCCGCGATGTTCGTAATTACTGAACCAATCAAACGACGCACACGCGGGCGAAAGCAGTACCACGTCGCCACGTTGCGCCAGCATCTGCGCTGTTCGAACGGCCTCTTCCATGTTCGATACCCGCTTCACGGTGCTCACATCCACAAAGGCCCGCTCGACCTTGTCCGCCGATTCACCGATCGCCACGACGGCCCGGACGTGTTTTCGGACCAGCTCGGTGAGCCGGGAGTAATCGTTTCCTTTGTCCCGTCCCCCCAACAGCACCACGATCGGTTTCGTGAATGCCTGCAATGCGTACCAGACCGCATCGACGTTCGTCGCCTTTGAATCGTTCACGTACTCCACACCGTTCAATTCCCGGACAAATTCCAGTCGATGGTCGACGCCGCCGAACGACGTCAGCGTTGCTCGAATGGACTCGGCCTTGACGCCGAGCAATTGCGCGGCCAGTGTGGCAGCCATTGCGTTGTACAGATTGTGCATTCCGCGAATTCGGATATCGCTCGTCGGGATGATCTCTCGCCGGATCCCCTCCAGCCGCGTGACGAGAAGCCCGTTCTCGACGAACGCTCCTTCTGAAACCGCGTTCATCACGCTGAACCCGACCTTCCGTGACCGCGCCGCGGGAACCACCGTTCTCGTCCACGGATCATCCTCGTCAAAGATGAGCACA
>JBFYQI010000111.1:0-8522 GCA_041302875.1 Ignavibacteria bacterium | reverse complement strand
CTCACCGCGACGGCACCCGTCTTCCCAATTCCTTGCCTAATCCGTGGTGGCTCATTCCCTTGCCTCCGACGACCGGGAGTCAACGTCCGATCGTCCCGATCGATGGAGCCGTTCGACAGGTTTCGCTGAGCGAAGGCACTCCCGTACCGATCCCAGAGAGCGAACTCGAGAATCTGGAGATCCTCGAAGCGAGTGCTGGTCCGCTCATCGATAGAGAATGGGACGCCGCAACGGACGGGGAGTTCGGACCGGGGGCGGGTCCGCTCACGTGGCCCGCACCGGATGAGCCGGTTCCGTTCGAGGTGGTTGAACACAAGCCGCAAGTTGTCAAAAGCGTTGCACCGCAGTATCCCGATCTCGCCCGGAGGTTAGGCATTGAAGGGGTCGTGATTGTGCGCGCATTGGTTGGCACGGATGGAAGGATCAAGGAAGCCGTGATTCAGAAGAGCAATGCGGAGATGCTGAACGACGCAGCCCTCGAAGCGGTCCGCCGGTGGACATTCACCCCCGGCGTGATGAAGCACGGTCCGGTTCCCGTTTGGATGACGATTCCGTTCAGATTTCGCCTGCTTGCGCAGTAAGTTGTGGGGCGATTTTCCCCACGGGTCTATCCTCTTGCATATCAGCGATTAGGGGGACTCCTGCGCTGAATGCTGGATCCCGTGGGGAATTTTTCCCCATGGGTGACGTTGCACATCATGCGAAAATGCCGATTGCACGTGAAATTGGGGAGCTCTGATGAACACGTGCCGTGGTACTCTTGTTGCCGCGGTTCCTCTGGTATTGAATCATCACAGTCCCCCTAACGCAACAGGCGAGGAGCGCATGGCCACAAAGCTGACCACACTTGACAACGTGAACATCGCGGTCCTGGAACCGCGCGGTTCGTTGATCGGCGGCGAAGAGACCGACGAACTCAAGGCGAAAGCGAAGGACCTCTTGGATCAGGGGAACCGAAAGCTGGTTCTCGATCTGGGCGGCGTCACCTACATCAACAGTTCCGGGATCGGTGCCCTGGTGAACATCCACACGATGTTCCAGAAGGCGGAAGGGAAGATCAAATTGTGCAACGTCGCTAAAGGCGTCGAGAATGTCTTCGTGATCACCAAGCTCACGAGCGTCTTCGATGTTGAAGAAGATCGCAACATGGCGATCGCCAGTTTCAAGAAGTAATCATACACGGTATTCCAATACCAAATCACACTCACCACAGGAGTCCATTTCATGAAAACCTCTGTGTTCAACACTATCGTGTTCTTCGTCGCCTTCATTGTCGGATGGTTGATCTTCGAGTTCATGCTGCCGAAGTTCATTAAGGACGGCGGCTACCTCGTGATCTCCCTGATTGCGCTCGTGATCATGCTGCTCGCGTTCGTCATCGAGCGCCTCTTCTCGCTCAAGAAAGCACAGGGGAAGGGGAATATTCCAGTGTTCCTGAAGAACGTTCAGCAAGCCGTCAGCGCGGGCGATATCAACGGCGCCCTCGCTCTGTGCGACAAACAGCGCGGCTCAATGGCCAACGTTATTCGCTCAGGCATTGAGCGCTATCAGACGCTCGTGGCCGAGGGCGATGTCAAGGGGCAGAAAGAGATGATGGAAAACATCCAGCGCGCGATTGAAGAGGCGACGATGCTCGAGGTGCCGTTGCTCGAGAAGAATCTCGTTTCCATGTCGACCATCGCCTCGATCGGCACCATGGTCGGCCTTCTCGGAACGGTCATCGGAATGATCAAATCGTTCGAAGCAATGTCCCGCGCCGGCGCACCGGACGCTGTTCAGCTGGCTCTCGGTATCTCCGAAGCGCTTATCAATACGGCCGGTGGCCTCGTTTCCGGTATCGGCGGCATCATCGCGTATAACTTCTTCGTCACGAAGATCGACAACTTCACCTACATGATCGATGAGGCGAGTTACGCCATCGTTCAGTCGCTCGTTTCCAAGAAACCGAAGAAGTAACCCAGCGGAAGGAATCGTACCATGTCGAAACATAAGAAAGGACGTGTTGGCACGCGCATCGACATGACGCCGCTGGTGGACGTAGTCATGCTTCTGCTGACGTTCTTCATGATGACGACCGTGTTCAAACCACCCGAGGAAGTCATGGTGGAATTGCCGGCGTCGCATTCAAACTTCAAACTGCCGGAATTGGACGTGATGATGATCTACGTCAACAAGAGTGGCGAGATCTATATTGGCGTCGATTCCCAGCACCTGATGGGCCGGCTGTTCGGTCAGGAGAACCGGTTCAAGAAGGCAGTCCAAATGAACAAAGAACAGCTGGGGAACATCCTGATCCAGGCGCGTATCAATAACCCCAAGCTGCGAACCGTGATCAAGGGCGACAAGGGTGCGCCGTTCGGACCGCTCGAGGATGTCATGGACGTCCTTCAGAAGGCCCGCATCACCCGGTTCAACCTGGTCACCGATCTCGATAAAGGAGCGTAACTATGGCCGCCGTTGAAAGTGGTCAACCGCGCGCAGCCCAGAAGGGTAAGCGCAAGAAGAGACGCCGCGCCAATGTCCGCATTGACATGACGCCACTCGTCGATGTGGTGATGCTCCTGCTGACCTTCTTCATGCTCACGACGGTGTTCAGCAAACCGCAGACGATGGAGCTGAATCTGCCGCCGGATGACGACGTGAAGATCGAGGTCGGCGAGTCGTCGCTGTTGACGCTGCGCGTTGCGCCGGATTTCACCATCTTCTGGAACAAGGGGAGCAATCCGAAACTCGAGAGGATCACGTTCCCCGAGCTTCGCAAGTTCCTCATGGAAGAACTCCGGAATAATCCCAAACTCATCACGTTGGTCAAGGTGGATCGTGATGCGACCTACAACAACATGGTCGACATCATGGACGAACTGAATCTGGCCAACATCACCCGCTTCAGTCTCGCTCCGATGAAGGACGACGACAAAAAGCTGATGTCGAAAGCAGGGTAAGGAGGATCTATGGCAGAATCTCTCGTTGTTCCCTACGTCGGCAGCGGCTACGGTGCGGTCGAACTCAAACAGGTCTATCAGAAGTACATGGCCTACGCGATCGTGATCGCTTCCGTCTCCATCGCGTCGTTCGTCGGGTCCTATCATGTGATCCAGTGGCTCTCGGAAGAGGAAGAACCGATGCACACGGTCCGGATCATGAAGTACACGGACCTCGGGCCTCCTCCGTCGCTGCAGAGCAATCAGGCAGCGCCGGCCGTCGCGGTTTCCGGTCCCGCCGTGAGGCCCAGTGTCGGTATCCCCGTCCCGGTCCCTGATGCCGAGGTGAGCCCCGAGCAAACCATCGCATCGCAGACGGAACTGAGCGCGCAGGCTGCTCCCTCGCTCGATGTCGGTGATGGCACCGGAGGTGGTGCGATCGAGCAGGATCTGAGAATCGAAGACGAGGGGCCTCCCCCGGACTTCGTCCCATACGAGAAAGAACCCACGGTCGTCAAGAAGATCGATCCGAAGTATCCGGAGATCGCCCTTCGCGCCGGCTTGGAAGGGAATGTCTACGTGAAGGTGTGGGTCGACAAGGAAGGGAAGGTCCGCAAGGTCGTCGTGTTGAAGAGCGACGCTGAGATCTTCAACGAGGCGGCCATCGAGGCTGCGAAGCAATGGGTCTTCACCCCCGCCGTGATGCAGAAAGGTCCTGTGTCCGTGTGGGTGTCGATTCCGTTCCGCTTCCGGCTGACGGGCAACCGATAAGCACAACCCAGGCAAGCTGATAGGGTGTGATGGACAGGGCCGTCATCCGAAGGCCGGTTCGCATCTCTGTCAGCTTGCTTATTTTCAGGGGGGCAAGAAGTTGAGCACGCACATGGAGCATCCACGAACACGGTTCCGCACAGCGGACATTCCAATGTATCTTGGCTACGCCCTGTCCCTTGTGACGATCACTCTGGGCGCAGCGATCCTCAGCGGGGCGTTCTTCGATGCCCGCGTTCCCGCGGAGTTCCGATATATGTTCGGTGCGGTACTAATTCTCATGGGCATCTATCGATTCGTCCTGACCCGCGAGAAGATCAGACGATGGAAATTCGAATCCGAAGAAGAATGATGCGCACCTTCGTCCTCGCACTGGCCGCGGTGTTCATCATCGGATGCCGGAAGACGGAGGAGCCTGCTCCGCCGCCCCCGCCGGCGACGCTGATGGTCACCGAGCATCTCGCGCCGCTCCTGCAGGAGGAAGCGGAGCAGTTCACGAGTTTGTATCCGGACTCTCCGGTTCGTGTGTTTGCTGTCGAGACACGCGAAGCGATCGTCCATTTGCTGAACGACAGCGTGGCGAACATCGCCATCGACCGTCCGCTGAACGACGAAGAACGTCGCATTGCAGAGGGGGCGGGGAAGCGGATCGTCGAGAATGCATTCGCGAAGGACGCGCTTGCCGTTGTGGTGAATGCGCAGAATCCGGCGAGCGAGATCTCGGTCGAATCTCTCCGCGCGATCGTGGAAGGCGCGCCATCATGGAATCGCATCCCGGAATCTCGATGGGATCGCCCCGTCGACCTGGTGCTTACCGGGCGCAACTCCGGAATCGCGGAACTCATCGCGACGAAGTTTTTCCCCGGGAAGAAACCGCTCGCAATGACGACGCAGGCGTCTACCCAAGCGGAGGCGCTCGCATATGTCGCGGCCACGCCGCATGCGATCACGCTCGCGTCGATGTATGCCGCGCGCACATTGCCGGCAGGGACGAAGATCCTCGCCGTCCCGGCGAAGGAGGTCGTGGACGGTGAACGGGTCATCAAGCCGACGCAGACGAACCTCTATCGGTCGCTTTATCCGTTTGAATATTCTTTGTATCTTTACACCGCCGCGTCGAAAACCCCCGTCGGGTCGGGATTCGGCACATTTGTCATCGTGACGACGCTTGGACAAAAGATCATTCAGAATGCTGGCCTGCTGCCTGTCAACATTCCGAGTCGCACTATCCAACTTAATGCGGAGTGATCCCGAATGAAGAACGCGCTGTTGCTCCTCGCAGCTGGCATCTTTCTCATCAGCGGGCCGACGGTCGGGCAAGTGAGGGCTGACCGGGGAAAGGAACTGCTGAGTCAGGGAAAGGTCGCAGAAGCCATTGCCTTCTACCACGATCAGATCAACAATTCCTCCCGTGACCATCTGGCGTGGTTCGGTCTGGCACAGGCCTATTTCAAGGCGGGGCGGCTGGATTCTGCGGAGATCGCTGCGCGTCGCGTGGTTGCGATCGAGGACGAATTGGACGGAGGGCACGTCTTGCTGACGGAGGTTCTGGTCGCAAAGAACGACCTCCCGGCAGCGCATGCCGCAGCCCGCGCTGGCCTCAAGGTGAAGAAACAGCAGTTCCCTCCTCTTCTGATCTCGCTGGGGAACCTCTTGGTCAAGATGGACTCCCTCGACGCGGCGCTGGTCGCGTTCAGCCGCGCACGGGAGCTCGAGCCGAACAACATCGGGGCCTACGTCGGAGAAGCCGAAGTGTATGCGAAACAGGGCGTCGGCCCGATGGCGGCGCAGCGATATGAGAAGGCGTTGGAGATCGATTCGACGCAGACAGCGCTGCTGTACACGCTGGCCAATACCTACCTGAAGGATCGGCAATATAACGATGCCGCCCGGACCTACCAGCGGTTGATCAACCTTGAACCGCAGAACGACGCAGCACGGTTGGAGCTGGGCAGGCTGTATTATCGCGCCAAGCGGTGGGTCCTCTGCGCTTCGACATTGAAGGATTACTTCACGCGGCATGCATCGCCGCCAACGGAGCAGATGTCGATGTATCTTGAAGCACTGATGAACAGCCGGCAGTACAAAGAGGCGCTCCCCATCGCCCAGAAGCTGGCGAAGGAAGACCCCAAATCGGTTCTGGCCATCGGTTCGTTGGCGCGTGCACAGTTCGAGGTCAAGAACTATCCAGCCTCCATCGAGAATTACAATGCGCTCGCGCTGCTTGATACACTCCAGATCGACGACTACCGGCGGCTCAGTTTTGCATACCTGGACGGGAAGAAGGATTCTCTGGCCGTGATCACGCTCGAGAAGGCGATTGAGCTTGATTCAACACAGCCCAATCTCTACGGAGATGTTGGAAACCTTTGGATGCGCCTGAAGAACTGGTCACGGGCTGCTTACATGTTTGAGAAGCGCTTCACGCTCGATACGACAGCCATCGCGGCATACATCAACTACGGCGCGTGCATGATGCAGATGGACAATTTCGAGGCCGCGGCGTCGGCATTTGAACGGGCGATCGCGCAGCGCCCCGACTATCCCCCTTCCTACACGAACCTGGCTTCCTGCTATTTTCAGATGAAGCGGCCGGAGCAAGGTCGCCAGATCTGCGAGAAGGCGATCGAGGTTGTGGATACCGCCAAGACGCGGTACCGCCTGGAACTGGCAGACGCGTATCGGATGATCGGACTCTCCTACCTGCTCGAGAAGAAGTGGGAGGACGGCGTGAAGAATCTGAAGGAGTCGATCAAGTACAAAGACGACGCGGCACAGACCTGGCTCTTGCTGGGGCAGGGATTGCAGAACACGGGGACGAAGAACAAGGAAGCATTGGAAGCGTACAGGCGGGTCCTGAAACTTGACCCGAAGAACGAAGCGGCGCTCAAGGGCGTTGAGATCCTGACAATACTGGTTGAATAAGGAGAACGCAGTGGCTAACACGAATCCGCAGTCCCAAGCAGAACGGCCGCCGGTGGGTTTCTTCGCCTTCCTGGGCGTGATCGCCGTCGTGATCATCTTGATCGGGATCTATCTTGTATCTTCGTATTTCTCGTAATCCACGCAGAAGCGTACACCTCAACGAAAGGGAAGGAATCATGAGGATCACCGTGTTCTTGGCAGTGATCGTCGCCGTGTTCGTGCTGTTGCCCGGCTGTCAGCAGAAGACAGTGGAGATCGCTGAATGGCAGTCGTACAGCGATGAATACTTCAAGATCTCGTTCTCGTACCCAAAGGGATGGATGGCCGACAACAAATCCCGCCAGGTCTCCATCTATTCCTCACCGGAAGCCGCTGAGAAGTTCTTTGACCGCGATCCCCGCAAACCCGATGGCGTGCAGTTGATCGTGAAGGAAGAGCCGGGCAAGACGGGACTCGATGCCGGCGCGTATATTCAGGCCCATTTGGAGGAACAGAAGGCGGCCGGATTCAATGTGAAGGAAGTCGAGCAAGCGACCATTGAAGGTTTGCCGGCGGCGAAGGTCCAATACAGCGGGATGTACGACGAGCAGACGCGCGTTACGACTGTTCGCGCTGCGGTGGTGCGCGATTCGATCGTCTACTACGTCCAGTACTCGGCCTTCAACGAAATGTTCGAACCGTACAAGATGGTCTTCGACTCCGCCGTTGCGACGCTGGTGTTGCCGCGCAGGATCGTCGTCGAAAAGGGGGTTGATCCTTCGATCCCGTTTGCGACGACCGCGAAATACCAGAATGAAGAATTGATGCTCGAACATCCGGAAAACTTCACGGTGACGCCGCTTGCGTTGAAGGGCGAACAGCTCTTCCGCTTCCAGATCGTCGGCGCACTCGCGGACATGCGGCAGGATTGCGCGTTCGACGTCTCCGGTCGACCAGCGAAGAAGCTGACGGTCGAGAAGGTTGCAGAGCAGAACGTCAAGAATTTTAACCCTGTTTCGCGTGGTGAGACCACCATCAGCGGGGAGAAGGCGCTCTTCTTTAATTATCGCATCAAGGATGCCCGCTTCGCTCAGGTGAAGAGCCGCGTCTATTTTGTTGTGAAAAACGACAAATTCTATCAGGTGATCTTCAACTACTATGCTCCGCGTGAGAAGGACTTCCTCGCGTCGTTCGAGAAAGTGGTTGCATCCATCAAGATTAAGTAGTACCGTTTTCCCCGTTGTGTTGCGGCCGGGGTTCTCACCGGAGCCCCGGCTTTTCTATGAATACTTCAGGCGTTTTGCTTGGATTCTGCATCAGCTTCGAACCCTCCATCCTCCCGTCATGGGGTGATGGAGTTTGCCACCAGCCGACCCCGAGTTCTTGGTTGGCGTCGTAGTGCCGCTCTTCTCGATGGGGATTGGGGCACAAGCGTCGCATATGTCATGGGGCTTGGCTTCGCACTCGCCGGCTACTCCAGCTTCTATCACTTCGTATTCATGATGGTGTTGACGACGATCGTCGCCGTCAACTACATTACCATCTGCCGCCTGAACCCGCATGGCGGAGGCGTGTACAGCTCCGTCTCCCACCGATCGAAGAACCTGGCTGTCCTGGGCGCGCTGCTCCTTGCCGCGGATTACATCGTGACGATGGCGCTCTCGATCCTGGATGCGTGCCACTACTTCAACCTGCAGCATCCCGAGCTGTGGGCGATCGCCATCATTGCGGTCATCGGCATCGTCAATTGGTACGGACCGCGACATTCGGGCGGGCTTGCGCTCGTGATATCCGGCTTAACACTCATCGCGCTCTTCGTCATTCTCGCCTACTCTGCTCCAACGGCGCTCACGGACCCGCGCATCGATCCGCCGCGTGGGACCATCGGACATAACGGGGGCATCTTCGACGGGTTCGTCCTGAGCT
>JBFYQI010000108.1:0-2762 GCA_041302875.1 Ignavibacteria bacterium | reverse complement strand
TGTGCTTCCGCCATTCGTCGAACGAGCCGCTCCAAACTATCCGCACGCTGCGCGCGCGCGATGAGGGAATCGAGGCGGGGCTGGTTTAGACTGTCGATGCGCGAGGTCGACGATCGGAGTTGGTTTACGGCAGGAATCTGGAACGGTCGTTCGACGAACTGATTGACGATGCGGCGGGGCGCATTCTTGATCGTGGTGAATTCATACCAGCGCCCGGCGGCAAAACAAAGATAAAGGATTCCGGCGACAGCCAGCACGGCGGCGGCAACGCTCGAGATCTTCACAGGGGCCTCCCTTCATAATCCTCATAGAATCCACAGATCCGGGCAACGTAGAGCTGTGTTTCCTTCGGCATCCGCTGCACGTCGTCTTCCCACGGCGGCGCGTCCTTGAACGACCCGTCCACCCGTCCCATCCCCCAGTTGTAGGCGGCCATCGCGTAGCGTGCGTCGTTCGCGTAGCGGTCCAGCAGCATCCGCATGTAGTAGGCGGCACAGTGAATGGAGTGCTCGGGATTCGTGCGGGCGAACTGGCGGAGCTTGAGCTTGGTCGCCACTTCCAGGAATGTCCGGGGCATGAACTGCATCAGCCCCGCTGCGCCGGCTTTTGATTCCGCGTCCGGGAGGAAGTTGGACTCTGCCCGGCATTGCGCCTTCAGCAGGTTCGGGGCGATCTTGTACAATCCTCCGTAGTGCTGGAACAGGCTGTCATATCGGTCGTTGGGGCTCATCGCTTCTTTCCTTTTTTCTCGACGGCCAGGTATGCCGATATGGGGCGGCCATCAACCTTTTTGAACACGCGGACCACCTGGTTCTTGTTGATCAGGTCCGTGACGAGTTTCTGCGCATGACTTCGGCTGATGTTCCTCGCTCGCGCGATCTCTTCCATTGTCAATGCGTCGGGGTCGGTGGTGAATTTCTTTTCAGGAATCATGTCGAGAATGGATGACTTGCTCATGAGCCTACTCTCCTTTTCCCCCGTTCGATATACTTCATAGATAAGTGATGCATCAGCACGGATCCGCTGACGCTGGCGACAAGGTAGGTCAACATCAATTCCACGCTGTCGAGATGCATCACGACCTGGCGAATCACGAGCAGCCATATCCCATTTGAGCCGACGGCGGCGATTGCGTGATAGCCGATCGAGGATGAATTTCGCGCACGGCTAACCAGGGTGAAGGAGGCATTCTGCAGTACCACCGTCACGAACATGATGAGAATGTCGGTCATTGCTACTCTCCCATGGGTTTGTGTGTGTACATCGAAATGTTGTGCTGCAGCCGTGCGACGGGGCCAGATGCCTTGTCGTAGACAAAGGCGTAGGCTCCCCGCTTCTGATGATTGAAGCTCTTGATGCGGTGCCACTCGTTCGGGACCGTCAGGCCCGGAAGATACTCGACGCTCACTCCCTGCTCTTCGAGCACGGAGGGTTTCCCGCTCCCCTTTCGGTGCTGGTCGCCCAGGTGCCACTCCCGGAACTCGGTCTCCTTCCAATCCTTCGGACGCTCGTTCGCCATGAGCGCCGCGAGCCGGATGGGTGCGATTGAATGCCCGTGATCGTAGCCGATGAGGGTCTTCCCGTAGCGGTGGAACTTGTAGGGACTTGCGGAGGCGTCGACGATGATCGAGGGGTCGTTCCGGAAATAGGCCCGGATGATCCGCGCGAGGGTGAAGTCGGCCATGCGGCTGTGATTGCCGGGGACTTCGTAGATGAACACCTTCGCCGCGGCCCTCTGCAGATGCTTTACCATTTCAATGGCGATCATCTCGGCGTGCACATAGATCTTGTGCCATGCCTCGGCTTCCGGCTGATTCGTTCCGGCGGTGGTGGTGTGGAAGACATTGTCGACGTGGAGGAAGTCGTTGCCGAACGGCATGAATGCTTCCTCGAATGGACCGAAGGGCTTCGCCTTGGCGATCAGATCGTCGTAGGCGGCGAGGATGGATTCCGCGATCGATCTCAGGTCCTGCGGGCCGTCCCCTTGCGGATAGGCGGTCACAAGGCCGACGTGCGGGTCCATCACCGAGACTTCCAGGGAGCGCTGTCCCCTCTTGGGCGATGGCCGGGGCTTTACGCGGATGAGGGGCGAGCGGTCGGCGATGCGCTCTAAGAGTTCCTCGGCGGCGGTGAGGATCGGGTCCTTGCGCTTCAGCCAGACCTTGACCTGCCAGAGCGGCGTGATGACCGGGATGCGGTGCTGGTGGATGGATCCTGTCGCCCGGCCGTGGGTGTAGGTTTGATGCTTCTCGACATTCTTGTTGAAGCCGTCCCACTTGTTCACCACATAGCGCTCAACCGCCCAGACGGCAAGGTTGACCTTTGCGGCGCTCAGGGCTTCTTCGAGCGTTTTGATGCTGGTCGAGACGGAGACGATCGCCTGTCGGTTCTCGTCTCCATCAACGGTCAAATGCTCCTTCTCCCGGATCTTCCGCTCGGCTTCAATTCGCTGCGCTTCCAACTGATGTTCGTCGATCGTCTGAAGAACGCTTGGCTTCGCCATTGACCTTCTCCTTCTGCAGCATCTCTACTTGCGTCTGGATGCGAACGAGCTGGACCATGATGTTGTTGTATTGTTCGGCCACGCTGGTGAGGCGTGAATCGACATAGGACCGCTCCTGCCAGGTGCTTACGGCCACCCCGGCGAGGAACACGATCCCGATCAACCACATCAGGACGTTCCACGGGAGTCGGACGGTTCCATTCCCATTTCTGGGTGTCTCTGAATCTGCCATGATGTCCTCCTACGGGTAGACGCGGAT
>JBFYQI010000102.1:0-10160 GCA_041302875.1 Ignavibacteria bacterium | reverse complement strand
CTTCGGCGTCGGATACCGGACATCGCCCTTGTTGGCTACCATCACGGCTTCTTGGATTCTGTCACGCTGGGCACTGTGCTCGATCGCATCAATGCTAGTGGGGCGCGGATCCTGATCGTATGCATGGGAATGCCTCTCCAGGAGCGCTGGATCCTTGATAACTTTCCGCGACTATCGGTTCCGCTCGTCTTGAACGGAGGATCGGCACTCGATTACGTCGCGGGGATGAAGAAACGGTGTCCGCCTTGGATGGGGGCGATTGGCATGGAATGGGCCTATCGACTTTTCCAGGAACCGGGTCGACTCTGGAAACGCTACCTTCTTGGGAATCCGCGGTTCATCATCCGCGTTTTGCTTTCTCGCCTTAACGCCTAGCATCAACGAGCAGCCCCCCCGCGCCCACTTGGCAGACTCCGAGCACCGCACAGGCATGAAGGACAATTCTTCCACCGGCCGTGATCTTCCACAAGATGGTCGAAGGAGACTCGGGTCTCTTTCCTGGCGATGGTGGACCCTTATCCTCGACCGGGTGTTCGGATTCGGCATCGGCATCCTTCTGGCTCGCTGGTCAGGGGTCGAGATGTACGGTGAGTATGTCCTGGCGGCTTCCATCATTGCCACGCTTGTGAACGTGAGCGACTTCGGCTTGACCCCTTCGCTCTTGATCGATCCGGACGACGCACCGAGTCGAGTCGCTCCGATCGCGCGGCTCAAGGTTGCGCTTGGGATCGTGTTCCTCCTCCTTGGACTGCTGCTTTCTGTGCTGAATTCAGGTCGACCGGCTTTGATCTTGATCGGTCTCGTTTTCACTTCCGAAGCGATCCTGAATGTTGCGCGCATTTATCAGACCACGATGATGGCGGAAGGGAAGTACCGACTGGCGTTTATCGTGACAGCCGCGTCCCGTTTCGTTCAGGGGATGTTCCTCCTCGGGGTAGTCATGGTGGGGCCTTCGGCACATGCAGTCTTGTTTTCCATGGCCATCTTCAGCGTCGGCGTCCTCCTTCTCAGTGCGCGGGAATACGTGCGAAGCGGCTCTCCTGCCCGCGCAATGTCGGTCCGGTCGCTCGCATTGTCACATGGGAAGTTGGCGCTGAACCAGGTCGTCGTCCATCTTTCGGATCGTTTTGACGTCATCCTTCTGGGTTACGTGCTTGCGCCTGCCACAGTAGGATTCTACGGTGCGGCGTATGTCTTTTTCCGGAACTCCCGCATTGTGTCAGCGGCGCTCTCGAGCGTCTATCTTCCGGAGTTTGGGCGCTGGAGTCGGGAGCTGAAGCGGGAACGATTCAACCGCTCTGTCCTGGAATCGCTTGGGATCGCCCTCGCTATCGGTGTTCCGCTGGCGCTTGTCTTGGGCATATGGGGGTCCGGGGTCATTCAGCTTGTGTTTGGGGAGGCATTCGCTGATGCCGGTATTGTGCTTCAGATCCTTGCGGTCGGCATTCCGCTCATGTTCGCAGGGACACTCCTCGCAAATGTGCTGAATGGCTCGGGGGATTCGCGGACGCCGCTTTGGGCGGCAGCCATCGCGGCTGGAGGAAACATTGCAGGTAATCTTCTTTTCACGCCGCATTACGGGATGATCGCAGCGGCAATCTTGACGATCTCCGCTGAGTTTGTGAACGTGATGATGCTCCTTCCTGCTGCGATGCGCATGATCAGGAACGCCCCCCATGCAGCCGCTGCGTGATACCGTCTGGGTATTGGGAGACTGGCACGAGCCCCCCTGGGTGGGAAGTGCTACAACTGCTCAATTGAAACTCCTCGCCTCGGCTCTCCAGGCACAAGGGCTCGTGGTGACCGTGGCTGAATGCCCCCGGACATGGAATCCATCTGAGAGATTGTTCCGCCGTCACCGCATTAATGAGGAAGAGGGAATTCCCATTCTCAGCGGCGGGGTCGTCGCGTTCTTAGCCCTTCTCTTCCTTCGTCGTCCAGCAGTGGTCCATTTCTTCGTTGCGCGCGCCTGGATGTTGCCCCTCTTTCTTGTCAGCTCACTGCTCAGGTTGAAGATCGTATACACGGTGCATGATACCGTGTTCCTTCGATTCCCGGCCGAAGAATCATTTGTGCGACGCACACTGCGGACGTTCCTGTGCAGGAGTGCTGATACGCTCATCACTCCGAGTGGAGCGGATGCCGAACTCCTGCGCCGGACCTACCCGCGTGCGACGATCGACCTCATTCCGAATGGGATCGTGAATCGGATCGGCGACCCGGCGGATGATGTTCGGGTTCCCACGATTCTGTTTGCCGGAGGGCTTGAAAGCACGAGAAAAGGACTGGCATTCCTGGAGGAAGCGCTCGCACAACTATCCTGTTCACATACGTTGCGGATCTGCGGAGCAAATCCATGGAATGCCGTCCATTCCTGCTATGTCGGCGAATTGCCTCCCGTGCAGTACAAAGATCTCCTCAGACAGGCTCGTCTGGTCGTCGTTCCAAGCAGGTATGAGTCGTTCAGTATGGCAGCACTGGAGGCTCTCAATGAAGGGATCCCTGTCATCCTCACGAACCAGGCTGGCTTCTCTCGCTGGATTTCGGAAGGAGAGGGCTGTCTGAAGGTGGAATATGGAGACGTCGTTGATCTGACGTCGAAGATCGAGAAGGTGTTGACCGACGATGCTGCATACGCATCCTTGCGGCGTGGAGGATTGCTTGCCGCAGAGCGTTTCTCAAGTGAGAAGCTTGCGACGCGCATGCGTGCGGTGTACAGACGCTGCGGCGCGCGATTCATCCATGCCGAAAGAGGAATCCCGTCCGACTTGAATGCGAGCAGCAAAAACGCTCGGGTCCACATGGATCAACAGCTCTATGGGGTGCTGCGAGCGTGGCAAGGGACAGGACCGAACGCCAACGTCCGCAGAGCGATGATGTTGCATGTTCAACCCGAAGTCTGCCGCTGGATGCGTGCGAAGCATTTCGGCGATGCCATCGAACCGACTCGAATCACTGGGCAGGCATCTGCGCACTTCATCTGGTATCTGCTGTGGACCCTCAAATGGATCATCCTCCGTCCTGTACGCCGTCACCGGCCCGTTATCGTGACGTCCCTCAACCAAGAGCGTAGAAACGCACGTGACGCCTTCGCCCAGACTATCGAATGGGCTGCTGCGACGGAGTGTGATGTGTGGCAAAGCACACCGATCGATGGAGCATCGGGCATGTTCACGATGCACACATTCTGCATCCCACTTCGCATGATTCGAACGCGGAAGGACGAAGACCGGGTGGCGATGCGGCAGACGTGCGACTCATTGAGCAGCGCCTTGCAGGAGGAACTGAATCTTGCCCTGCCGTGTGTGGCACTTGACGAATTCGTCGGATTGTATCTCGAGATTGAGCGCGCTTATATGGCCCTCATTGGCCGGCTTGCGGATGCACGACGGCTCGTGGCTCTCGTCCAGGATGCTGAATATGGGGCTCAGCAATCGCTTCTGGTGGATCTTGTCAACGCCGTCGATCGCCCGACGATAACGCTGCAACATGGCATCCAAAGCGACACATTGACATGGGTTCCATTTCGATCTCGACTCTTCTGCGTTTGGGGAAGACAAGAATGTGACCGAGTCGCGGCCAGCTCGGAACGAACGATGTCCTTGCAGACGATCGCTCATGCATCGGGTGTCGAACCGGTGAGTCGACGCGATCCGCGGGATCTTGTCGCGCTGCTGGCGAATTACGATACACCCCTTGCGGATTCCTTCACGCGTTCACGCGAACGGATACGATACACCCTGGAAGAGTTCGCGCACTTCTGGAGATCGCATCGCACGAGGACATTGGTCGTGCGGCCGCATCCTCTTGATGACCCACGGGGATGGGAGGATGCGTCGTGGGCCTTGTCCTCAGAGTCACTTCGTGCAGATCTTCAACGCGCATCCGCTGTCCTCATTGAAGAAACAAGTGCCGTCGTTGATGCTGTGGCGAATGGCTTGCCCGTGGTCTTTCTGGCGAATGGCGCGGATCGGGATCCATTCAAGCTTGAGGAATATGGTCTGGGCGTCATTCATCATTGGGGAGAAGAGGCTGGCGCTTGCATGAGGCGTCTTGATGAATTGAATACAACGGAGGAACGAAGAGCCGCGTGGATGCAATGGATTCACACGCCAAAGGAGCAGGCGGATACTTCGCTGCTCGAGGTGCTGTCACATGCGCTCACAAGCCATCGCCGCCAGGGGGGTCCAGCATGAATCCCCGAGTAACGGTCCTGATGCCCGCCTATAACGCCGAGGCAACGATTGACGATGCCATCCGATCGATCCTGGGCCAAAGCGTTCAAGAGTTTGAGTTTCTCGTTGTCGATGACGGTTCGACCGACAACACAGTCGCGAGGGTGCGAGCGTACACAGATTCACGGATTCGTGTGGTACCTTGCCAGCACAGGGGATTGACGGAGACGTTGAATGAGGGTCTTCGACGTGCACGAGGGGAGTGGATCGCGCGGATGGACGCGGACGATATCGCGCTCGCGAATCGATTGGAACGGCAATTGCAGGCAGCAATGCAACACCGGGCTGATGTCGTCTGCTCATGGTATGCCGTTTTCATCAGCTCGCGAGTGCGTTATCTCATGCCTGTAAAGGAGACTCACGAGGAGCTTCTGGAGCGCATGCGTTTGCATAACGATATAGTCCATTCGGGGGTGCTCATCAGAAGGGAAATACTCCTTCGCGTTGGAGGATATCACGAAGAAGTATTCGAAGACTATGACCTGTGGCTTCGGATGCGCTCTTGCGCTCACTTCTATGCCGTTCCAGAAGTGTTGACGCTTGTTCGGTATTCGCCGCTCTCCCACTCCAGAAGATTGGGATCAGCATCCTACGCGCACGTAGGAGAACTCCTTCATCGATACTCCAGCACCTTGGACCAGGACAAACCGGAGGATCATTTCCTGCTCGGTTGGCGCAATTACTTCTACGGTTCGCCAATCCAGGCACGCCATCACTGGCGACGGCTTGGCATGTCCGAGTTCCGCCGACCGCGCTTGATAGCGGCATTCCTTCTTTCCTATTTCCCAGAAAATATTCGTACGTTGCTCAAGGAGGCACGATTGCGTCAACGAATGAACTACCTCTTCTCGTATTGGTCTGATCCTGCACGAGCCTCGCGCTGTGCGTTACGAGATGCATTACGTCACACGGAACGAAGGGATTGATCGTGGCGCGTCCTGTGTATCTCGTGGCGGAAGAGTGTGAACGCGGAGGCGTTGCACGGAACATCATCGAAACTGCAAATGGCTTGAGGGCGGTTGGCCGCGAAGTGCATCTTATCGCTCCCGCCGGGCCCATGCGTCCCTTGTTGAATCCCGCCATTCCTGTCGTCGAGATTCCCAAAGCTCCGCAAGCTCTCGTTCCGAAATTGACTTGGGCCGTCGAGGTGCACCAAACCATTGTCCGAGTAGTGAAGCAGGAAGGGGCGATCCTTCATTCCCACAAACGCTTCAGCGATGGCGTGGTACGTCTGTGCGCCCTGCGGAGGAAGGCCGTACATGTTTCGACCTGCCATAATTGGTTCACGGATCATCGCGGGCTTTCGGTCTATGGAGATTGGACCGTCGCTGTTGCTGACCGTGTGTCTCGGCATCTGGTCAGCCGGTACCGAAAACCAAGCAACAGGGTTCGAACGATCTACAATGGTGTGACCTCTTGCGAGGAGCCAACGGACGAAGCACGGAGAGATGCGCGCATGAAATGGGGGGTCGAAGAAGATGCACTCGTGCTGATGAGTGTCGCTCATTTCTCGTATGCCAAAGATCGGATGTTGCTTCTCAAGGCCGTGTTATCATGCGAAGAAGAAATGCTCGAACGACGTGCACTCCTCATGCTGGTCGGTGATGGCGCAATGAAGCCTGAAGCCGAGTCGTTCGTTCAGCAATACCGTCTCGCACCTCTCGTGCGCTTCGTCCCGGGAGATGCGGACATCGAATCGCTCTGGAACGTGGCTGACATCGGCGTTCTGTCGTCCCGTCAGGAAGGACTTCCGTATGTTATCCTCGATGCAGCGGTCCGTTGCATACCCCACATCGCGACAGACGTCGGGGGAGTCATCGATTTTATCAAAGACGGCGAAACGGGGACATTAATCCAACATGGAGACGTCCATGGCCTTGGCCGTGCGATCTTACGGATGCTGGAAGACGAAGTCTATCGCGAGAAGTGTGGAATGAATGCACATGCGTTGGTCGTTCGGCAACACGATCCTGCGCGATTCATTGCCAACCTGTGCGCAGTATACGACGAGGCATCGGCGTCATGAACCCCCGGATCTCAGTGGTAGTCGCGACCGTCCTCTTCCTTTGCCCGACAGCCGGAGCCCAACAAGCATCAAAGGTCCGGTGGTCTTCCTCCATGTCGGGTGGGTCCATTGCCATCGTTCAGGATCAGCTGTTTCAGACGTCTCTCCACTCAGTAACCGGAACCTCTTCGCTCTCTTTCATTCCCTTGCACGCGAATGGCAGCGTCGAGCTGCGGTCTGTTCAGACATATGGTGAACGATCAATCGGTACATCATCGCAGGAACCTTTCATCACAACAGCGGCGGACGATTCGTCGATCATTGAGGACGGGAGCGATCAGATTCCACATGCTGGATCGCCCATCGTGCTTGGCAAGCCGTTCTGGTACCGCGGACAGTGGCTCTTACCTGTCCAGCATTCTCTCAGGTATTCCAGGACAGAAGGCTTGCTTGAGGCCGATTCCGTGATCGCTTCATTCTCCTTCAAGCGCGCGACGGGGGAGATGCGTGTGCCTCGAGCTGCCAACGACCCGCATTTCGAACCCGTCATGCAGAAGATCATCGGCGATGCGGCACAGTCGTATTCGCCCTTGAACTGGGAGGATTCCACGGGTCGCTGGTTCGAAGGCGCGACGAAGGCGATCAGGCTATCGTACTGGCAGGACGGCATCCTCCGCGTTCCGCAGGAAGTGCTCCTCCAGTATCTCCCTGAGCTCTCTTCCGTCGATCCCAGAGGGATACGGCTGTGGATCAACGGCGTTGAACGGCCGCTATTTGTATCAGGTGAAGCCGACGGGACGTTCGATCCCGGGGACTACCTCGAGTATCCCGGTTTCCGAAATTACGGTTCGAGCGGTCACAGACGGATACCACAGGGGAGCGAGGAATATCCGGAGTATCTGTCACGGTACGGCGATACAACGATCGCCTGGCTCACCTGGGGACACCCGAACGCGAGACGAATTCCATCGGTACATCTGACGGTGGCGGCTGTTGAAACGCTGTCGTCGTATCGCAAAACGGTGCATCTGGAGCGAGACGTCACACTGCAGCTGATCGGGGGGAATGTTGTCGTTCACCAGGATCCAAGTTGGCTGCCTGGAGACGTTTGGGGTTGGGGCTGGCTCGGCGAGAACGGGCAATTCACTGCTGATTTCAATGCCTCAGAAATTGCTGCACAGGGGGACTCGGTTCGGCTTCTGTGCAAACTCATGAGTTGGGGTGCGCAATCTGTCACACCAGCCCACCGTCTCCGTCTTCGCCTGAACAATTCGGATACGCTTGCCACCCTGGAATTGCAGCAATACCAGCATGGACTCCTTCGCGGTTCTGCACCCTTGTCGCTCTTGAATTCGGGCACCAACGTCATCCGCGTGCACAATATCAAAACGTCTTCATCCGTCAACACGATCTTCGTTGACTGGCTCGAAGCAGAGTATTCGCGCAACCTGCGGGCCGAGAGCGATACGCTGCTCTTCGAGTTCGGTGATGTCGGTGCGCCTTCAGTTCGGGTGATCCGTATCGACGGGCTCTCGGATACAAATATTGTCGTCTACAAGTCGAAGCCGGAGGCGCGTCGATTCTCCGTTCTTCGATTTGCTGGAAGCGGTCCGTACAGCGTGTTCTTTGCTGATACGGTCGGCACTGGGGATGCCTATATGCTGGCGTCCACTCAGCGACTACGCACGCCGCAAATCGCCTCGAAGAACTCATTCAAGAACCTCCGAGGGAGCGAGAATGGCGCAGACTATGTGTTGCTGACCTCAGAGCCCTTCGCGGCAGTTGCGGACGTGTATGCAGCGTACGTCGGGCAGACATACGGAGTCCGAACCGTGGTCGTGGACGTGGCCGACATTTTCGATGAATTCGGCTACGGCCAGAAGACCCCCGAATCGCTCCGGGAATTCTTCAAGGCGACAACGCGGTGGACCGCACCTATCCCGTCCTATGTGCTGCTGGCGGGTGACGCCTCCTACGATTTTCGGTTTGTCACCGGAAATCCGGATCCGACAAAGCGCCCAACCAACTCGATCCCTTCGCTCGGATACCCGGTCAGCGACCCATGGCTCGTTGCGCTGGATGACTCGATCCGAATACCGCAGATGTATATCGGCAGAATACCGGTCAATACGGTCGAGCAGTTTGAACTGTACTTCGACCACCATCGTTCCTATGTCACGGCCCGACCGGATGACTGGAATAAGCGATACCTGTTTTTCTCAGGCGGCGATCCGACAAACCCCTCACAGATAGAGTCGTTTAAGAATGTCAACCAATTTGTGATACAGTCGTACGTCTCTCCGCGCCCGGTGAGCGGCGCCTCGTCTCATTTCTACAAGACCGTATCGCCGCAATCCGATTTCGGTCCTTTTCCCCCGGAACAGGTGCAGCGTGCGATCGCCGACGGGGGCGTGTTCATCAGCTACATCGGACACTCCGGAACACAAACCTGGGATAACGGCATCGGTGACCCCGCACAGCTGCAGAACGAGAAAAGCCGGTTTGCACTCATTTCTGATTTCGGTTGCTCGACGGGCAAGTTTGCGGAACCCAACATCAATGCGTTCGGTGAATTGTTCACGTTGGGACCAACCGCTTCGGCGATCGGCTACGTAGGCAATTCAGCACTTGGATTCACGTCGATCGCGCAGTCCTTGCCGCAGATCTTCTATCGCAAATTCCTGCGGGACAGCACCTCGCAGATCGGGAGGGCACACCTGCTCGCGAAGCTCGAGCGCGCAGGGGCTTCATATGGAGGATATGCGAACCTCGTGAATCAGGTGATGATGCTGACGAATACGCTCATCGGTGACCCGATCATTTCGTTGGCGATTCCCAGGGAGCCGGACGTCCATGTGAGCGTGCAGGACGTGGAATTTGAGCCCGCAGTCCTTACTGACGACAAGGACAACGCATCCATCCGGGTTCCGTTCTTCAACCATGGCGCCGCACCGGCGGACAGCATGGATATCCGATGGTCGTGGACCGTGGGCGGACAGAGGCGAGACTCTGTCATCGCACGTCTGCTACCCGGATACCAAGACACGCTTCTCATTGAGACACCGACGCGCGATCTCGCTGGCGAGCACCGATTGTTCGTCCGTTTCAATGATGGACAACGGGTTGCGGAGACAGACACGAGCGACAATGGGCTCAGCCTTACGTGGAATGTCTTGTCTACGGCGTTTCGTCTGGTGAACCCTGCGCCCGGATTCAGTGCTCCTCCCGGCGCGCTCCTGTTCTTGAACCCGACCACGTCCTCCGCTGATTCCACTGCACCCGTTCGCCTCGAACTGGATACGATAGATATCGATCATCCTGCGATCACGTCCGTTCGATCCATGGGGCCCGTGGTCACGGCCTTCGATGGACTATCCCTGGAGCCCGGACGCCGGTATCATTGGCGCATCCGGCAGGAACCCTCCACACGCGTTCCGTCCGAAGGACTCATACGCGTCGCCGAGCTCGGAGGCGACGGATGGCAGGTCGGGAATGGCTCCGAATGGCCGGACTGCATCTTCCAATATATTGATGCCCCTGACGTCGTCGGATTGCGAATCGCTGATCAAACGATCGCGCTTCGAGTCACATCCAGCGGCTTCTATGATGGCGGATTCGGAGCGATCGAGATCAATGGAAAAAACATTGTTCCGAATACGTTCTTCTGGGGCCACACGGTCGCGGTGCTCGACACCAACGAGTTCACCGTGGATACCGTTCGACAGTTTGCCGTCTGGAATACCTCACAATCCGTATCCGACTCACTGGCCGCCTTCCTCACGGCGATACCGTCAGGCAAGCATGTGGCTCACATCGTGATCACCGACGGTCAACAGGGTCTGAATGCAAACGCAAAGGGTGTTCTTCGTTCACTCGGAAGCCGATTCATTGACAGCCTTGCGTTCCGTGATTCATGGGCG
>JBFYQI010000090.1:0-3210 GCA_041302875.1 Ignavibacteria bacterium | reverse complement strand
AACCGTATGCGCGCGGCTCTCCACATTGCGAAGACAGAATTGGGTCTGGGGCAGGGCAAGCTCATCTATGTGACCGAGCAATCCACATCGCTCTACCAGCAGCTCCGTCAGCGATTTGGTTCGGTGGAAGGAAGCGAGTTTCTGGGGAACGCCGTTCCCCTAGGCGGGGTTGACGGCCGGGGCATCCGCAATGAAGACCTCACGCGGCTCACCTATCGCACGGCATCATTCGATGCGATCCTCGCCTTCGAAGTGTTGGAACATATCCCCGGGTATGATCGAGCCCTTGCCGAATGTTGTCGTGTCCTGCGGCCCGGTGGTATCTTCCTGTTCTCGGTTCCCTTCGCGCCGAATTCGTATGAGCACGTTGTCCGTGCCCGTGTGCGGGACGATGGCTCGGTCGAACATCTGCTTCCTCCTGAGTATCACGGCGATCCGTTGAGCCAGGAGGGTTGTCTCGCTTACTATCACTTCGGCTGGCGGATCCTGGACGATCTGCTTCGTGCCGGATTCGGGGAGCCCCGTGCGTTGGGGGTCTGGTCGGAATTCTACGGCTATCTCGGACCCGAGCAGGTGTTCTTTGCAGCTGTCAAGCCCGCGACGACCAAGCGCGATGTGGCGGATGGGACAGGCGTCGCTGCGGCGGTCGTGAAAGAACGATTTGCGAAGGCGGTTGAACTGCGCGACGCAGGAGATCATCCTGGGGCGGAGGCCGCTTTGAGCGAGGTCGTAAGGCTCGATCCCCACTATGCCGAGGCGTACAACGAACTCGCCGCGATCCGCTACCATGCAGGGGACATCGAAGACGCCCGGCGCATTCTCCGCGACGGCGCAGCGAATGTCCCCGGAGATGTGACGATCGTGCGGAATCTCGCCGATGTCAGTCTCGAGTGTTCGGACGCCGAGGGAGCACGCGACGCCGCGTTCCGCATCCTGCAGCTGGCGCCGGACGATGTGGACGCGTACTTCACGCTGGGAAGCGCGATGTTGAGCCTGAAGTTGTATGCACGAGCGGCGGATTATTTCCAGCGGGTGAAACGCCTTAATCCTGACCATCCCCACATTGACGACGTGTTGGCTGCGTTGCCGAAGGTCGAACAACACAAACGGCCCGTTCAACAGTCCCGATCGCGAACGAAGAAATGACCCATGACGCAATCCGGTGAACGCATGACCCCGCTTACCATAACCGAAATCGAATCGACGCTGCAACGCCATTACGATGAGGCGGATTCCGCTGGCGTGAAGACGTACCTCGACGGCCTCCTTGCGAACGGTGCAATGGCGGCCGACCTGCGAGGCCGTGTCGCTCATCTCCGCGGAAGAGCGGCGTTCCATCTTGGCGAATGGAATGAGGCTGAACACTACTTTCTGCAGGCGGTCTCGCTGTCCCCCGCCGACTGGTTCAGCATGTTCTACCTCGGCCGGATCGCTGAAGAACTGGGAAATGCTGATCGGGCACTCGCGTTGTATGCCCGATGTGCCGCGGACCAGCCTGGCATGGCGCACGTCGCCGACTTCATGACGGCGCATCTACTCCGGTCTCCTTCCGGACTGGCACCGATCGATGCGCGGTCGATCGCATTCAGGCCGACGCAGAGGACGCATGCTCCGCTCATATCTATCTTCATCCTGTGCTATAACAAAGTGGATTACACCGCTCGCTGCCTGCGCGCCCTTGAGCAGAATACCGACTACGGAAATTACGATGTCATACTCGTCGACAATGCGTCGGTTGACGACACGCCGCCTTTGCTTGAGAGCTATGCACGGCGAATGACATATGTCCGGGCACCGCAGAATCTGGGATTTGTCGGCGGAAACAACCTTGCTGCCCTGCACGCGAGCGGCGAGTTCATCGTCTTCTTGAACAATGACACCGAGCCGCAACCCGGATGGTTGACGGAACTCCATCAACAATTTGTCCGCGACGCGCGGGTGGGTGCTGCCGGATCGATGTTGCTGTACCCGAACGGGATGCTGCAGGAGGCGGGCGGAGCGGTATTTAGCGACGCCACCGGGTGGAATTACGGTCGAGGGCAGGACCCGAGGATCGGGAAGTTCACTTTTGTCCGTGAAGTGGATTACTGTTCGGGGGCGGCGCTCATGGTCCGTCGTGATCTGTTCGAGCGGCTGGGTAGATTCGATGAACGTTTTGCGCCGGCGTACTACGAGGATACGGATCTTTGTTTTGGCATCCGAAAGCTTGGATATAAGGTCATCTATTGTCCGACGTCGAAGGTCATCCATCACGAGGGAGTAACGGCGGGAACAAATACCGGATCCGGGTTTAAGCAGTATCAAGTCGTGAACGCCCGGACGTTTGCCGACAAATGGGCATACGAACTGGAACGGCAGCATTCCAGCAAGACGGGGTCGCCGTATCTGTTTTCCAACAGAAGCAACGGCAAGCGCGTCCTCATCATCGACGATATCCCGCCGCTCCCCGACCGTGCATCCGGAAGTCTCAAGATGTATCACACGGTTCTGCAAATGGTGCAGTTGGGATATCATGTGACGTACGTCCACCTTCGAAAAGGGAACTTTGATGAAACGGCCGTCAAACACATTGATCGCCTCAAAGGATTGGGAGTAGAGTTCCAATGGTTTGAATATGAATTGTGGTGGATATATCGACAAACCCCTGAAGTCGTCCCGCTGCTCGATCGTCTCATCAACTCGATGGAGTTCGCCAAGCGGCATCTGGATCTTGTGTACATCTGCTTCTGGCAATTTGGGGAATACTTCATCGACAGGATCCGTGCTGCCATCCCCCACGTGCCGATCGTGGTTGATTCAGTCGATCTCCACTACATCCGTGAAGCCCGTCAGGCGGAGATCAGCGGCGACGCTGCGCAACGTGCCGCGGCGCTCGAGACGAAGCGCCGGGAGTTGGCGGTCTATCGAAGTGCCGATATCGTCACGACAGTCACGGACCGTGATCGCGAGATCCTCCGCGGCGAGCTACCCGGAAAACCGATTGTTATCATGACGAATGTTCATGACATCGAACAACGGAAGAATGGATTCGAAGAGAGGAAGGATCTGTTATTCGTTGGGAATTTCAACCATGGACCGAATGAGGACGCGGTGCTGTGGTTTGTGCATGAGGTCTTCCCGGCCATCCAGAAGGAATTGCCTGATGTCCGTCTGCACATTGTGGGGAACAACCCTACGGTCCGTGTCCAGGCGCTTGCGGGCGAGAAGGTC
>JBFYQI010000082.1:0-2667 GCA_041302875.1 Ignavibacteria bacterium | reverse complement strand
TCGCTGGGACGACGTTCGACGGATTGATGATCTCGCACGATGCAGGAGTCACCTGGAACCGCGCTCCAATCGACGGAGAAGGACATACGATTCTCGCTCTGACGCAGAAGTCCGGCGTCGTGTTCTCAAGCGTCTTTGGCGGCTCCGTGCCGGCGCCGAGCATCATCCGCACGACGGATTATGGCACAACCTGGACCGCGAGTGAAACCGGACTCGAAGGAATACAGATCTACTCACTTGCAGCGGTTGGAGACATTCTCCTCGCGGGGGCGCGTGGATTGGGTGGAGATCCATCGACGGGAGGCATTTATCGTTCAGCGGACAACGGTCTGACGTGGACCAACGCGATCCGCGACGGTATAACTGTTTGGTCATTCACCTCGAACGCGCACACGATCTTTGCCGGGACTACTCGCGGCGTCTATCGCTCGACCGATGCGGGGTTGACCTGGACGGCATCGAATACCGGATTGACATCGCTCCGAACGAATTCCATTGCTGCCCTTGGAACGATCATCCTTGCGGGCACACAAAGCGGCGGCGTTTTTCGTTCACCCGATAATGGCGACACGTGGTCCCCGTTTGGCGCGGGATTGTCCGATCCGGTTATCCGCTCGGTCGCGATTGCACCCGGAAAGATGTTCGCCGGTCTCTATGACGGACTCTGGCGGCAGATCGAAGTTGTATCGCCGATCACTGCGCCCACCAATCTTGCCGCAACGGTCAGCGGTTCCGTTGTTGGTCTTCAGTGGGACCGTGTCGACGATGCACGCGTAACAGGATATTATGTGTACGGTGGAACATCACCAGCGCCAACAACCGTGGTTGACACTGTCGCCCAAACGGCAATTGGTCCGGTCACTTGTTCGATCATGGGCCTCACCCCCGGTTCGACGGCGTACTATCGTGTGACGGCAAGCGACGGATCCTTGCTCGAAAGCGCGTACAGCAATGAGGTGGAGGTCTCGATTCCCGCAGCGGCAACGTTTGGCGTGCTCCGGGGAACCGTAATCGCAGGCGATGTTCCGAAGGCGAATGTGAAGTTGAAGCTGTTTGATACGCTTCTGACGCCGCTCGGCTGGACGGCGACGGATTCGTCTGGCATCTACACGTTCGACAGTCTCGCAACGGGCGAGTACTACCTCTACCTCGTTGAGCCCTTCAAGTATATCACAAAGGAAAATCCGCGTCGTGTATCTGTGATGGTGCCCGAAACGACCACAGTCGATTTCATGCTTGCGAAGGTTGGATCAGACAGCACGCACCACTGGAAAGGGTACTGGCGACATCAATTCCTTTCGTGGTTCCGGTTGTGGGTGATCTCAAATGAGTTCGTGCAGGAACTTCTTCGTTACGTGTTCGATTTTGTTCGTGCGCATTGGGATAAGTTCCCTCTGCTTCGATCCTTCGACAGTTTCGATGACTGGCTTGCAATGTTCGCGACCGAGGACTTCAGTTCCGTGCGTCAGCTTGCCGAGGTTGAACTCGGGACGCTCGTGCTGAATTTCGCATCTGGCGGCATACCGCAGGACGGCATCGCGACAGCAGACAACCGGACATTCGGAGACGTTGCACTCTATTGTTCGAAGCTCATCGATGATGATGTGGTGACCAACGATGAGCTGGCGCGGACGCTCGCAGCGAGTTGTAACGAAGGACGGGAGATTCCTGAAGGCCTCGTTCCCGCTGCGGAAAGCGTCACCGGAGTTCCGGCTGTTCAACAGATCCCCGAATCATTCGGGTTGTTGAGCAACTATCCGAATCCGTTCAATCCTGCCACGGTCATCAGCTATCAGTTGCCGGCCAACCAAGGCGAAGCGCTTTTTGTAGGCCTTCGTGTCTATGATGCACTTGGCCGCGAAGTGGCCGTCGTGGTCGACGGCGTTCGAGCTCCCGGCATGCACACGGCAACGTTCGATGCAACACGACTTCCTAGCGGAGTTTATACAGCGCGACTCATGGTGCTGTCGCTTGACGGCACGAAGTTGCTGTTCCAGCACTCGCGGAAGATGATGCTGGTCAAATAATTGTCATCAGCCCTTGTACACACCGAAGCCCCACCGGTCATCCCGATGGGGCTTCTTCTTCTCCACGAATCTGCTTCGCCTCAAGCCTTCCCCGCGCTCCCCAGCACGTTCACGATCTTCCGCTTGTAGAGCTCCTTCAGCTGATCCCGCGCCGGACCCAAGTACTTCCGCGGATCGAATTCCGCCGGATTGTCCGCGAATGCCTTCCGGATCGCCGCGGTCATCGCCAGCCGTCCGTCGGAATCGATATTGACCTTGCACACCGCCGATGCCGCTGCCTTCCGCAATTGATCTTCCGGAATGCCGACCGCGTCCTTCAACTTCCCGCCATTGCTGTTGATGATCTTGATCAGATCCACCGGGACCGACGAGGCTCCATGGAGCACGATCGGAAAACCCGGAATGCGCTTCTCGACTTCCTCGAGGATGTCGAACCGCAAAGGAGGCGGAACGAGGACGCCGTCATCGGTCCGCGTGCACTGAGCTGGCGTGAATTTGTTCGCGCCATGCGACGTCCCGATAGAAATCGCGAGGGAATCAACGCCGGTCTTCTTCACGAAGTCCTCCACTTCCTCGGGCTTCGTATAGTGCGTCGTCTCGCTTGACACCTCGTCCTCGATACCCGCCAGCACGCCCAACT
>JBFYQI010000059.1:0-3620 GCA_041302875.1 Ignavibacteria bacterium | reverse complement strand
ATGCCGAGGTGGCCGCGCTTGACTTCTCAAGCGTCAATGCTGTTCCGACGATCAACGGATGGGTCAACGAGAAGACCCGCGGGAAGATCCCAACCATCATCGACGACATCGCACCCGACGTCGTGATGTACCTCATCAATGCGCTGTACTTCAAAGGAATGTGGACCACGCAGTTCGACAAGACGAAGACGAGGGAAGAAGTTTTTAACATCACACCGCAGCAGCCGGTCCCATGTCAGATGATGCATCTGCATGCAACGTTTGCTTACGGTACCTCTGCCGGCGCGACCGCGATCGATCTTCCGTACGGGAATCGACGGTATTCGATGACGGTCATCCTCCCGCCAACGACCGTTTCAGTCGATGCGTTCGCCGCGTCACTCACACAGAACGTCTATAATGCTCTCATCGCATCGATGGACAGCGCCGAGGTGGAGCTTTCGCTCCCCAAGTTCCGCATCGAATACAAGAGAACGTTGAATTCTGATCTCATCGGACTGGGAATGGGCATCGCCTTCGATCCTGGCCGCGCCAACTTTCATCGCATCAACGCAACGGAGCAATTGTACATCTCGAAAGTTCTGCAGAAGGCGTATGTCGGCGTCGATGAGGAAGGAACCGAAGCCGCAGCCGTCACGGTTGTCGAAATACGCGTGACATCGGTTCCAACGATACCGGCCTTCCGCGCCGATCGTCCATTTCTTTTCGTCATTCGAGAGCACGAAACGGGCGCGATCCTGTTCATTGGAAAGGTGACGGGCGAGGGGGGAATCTTTAATTAGGGGATTGTGGATTACGGAGCGTGGAATATTCCCCATAGACCATTTGACATCTACGCTTTGCATCTGACATTCTCAGGATCTCATGCCTGATCGAATCATTCTCTACGTCTTTGTTCCACTAACAGTCATTGCGCTCGCAATGGGCGTTTTGGGTGTCTTCTTCGCAATTCGCAGCGCCCGGAAGCCTGACGGCGAACTGAAGATGGCATTCTGGTCCTTTGTTGCATTGGCGGGATTGACGTTCGCCGGAATGGCAACGGCATATTTCCTCCTCCCGATCCTCGCCAATCGGTTGTTTCACTGAACACCGTCAGTACGCACTGCACTTCACATCCACGCGTGCGCGAATTCCGGTTCTTCGTCTGTTCATTCGCAGTCCGATCACATGCTGGCAATTGAATATCTCCTCCTGATCGGGTCGGTGCTGATCCTCCTCAGCATCGCCTTCGCGCGTCTCTCGGACAACCTCGGCGTACCGACGATGTTGCTCTTCATCGGCATCGGCATGATCGCCGGCTCGGAAGGTCCCGGCGGGATCTACTTCGACGACATGGGGCTCGCGCAGGCGGTCGGAATCGTTGCGTTGGTGTTCATCCTCTTTGCCGGCGGACTGGACACGAACTGGTCGGAGGTCCGTCCGATCGCCCGGAACGCACTGAGCCTCTCGACCATCGGCGTGTTCCTCACGGCGGTCATCACAGGCGTCGCCGCCAGCGCCATCCTGGGCATTCCTCCCCTGATTGGTTTCCTCTTGGGCGCGATCATATCCTCGACCGACGCTGCCGCCGTGTTCTCCGTGTTGCGTTCGAAGAATGTCAGCCTTCGCGGCTCGCTTCAGCCGTTGCTGGAACTCGAATCCGGAAGCAACGATCCGATGGCGGTCTTTCTGACCATCGCATGCATTCAGCTGGCAACGGTGGCAGAGACCTCCGTGCTGGAGATCACGGTGCTCTTCGTCCAGCAAATGGCGATCGGCGGGATCGTAGGCATCGGGGGGGGACGTCTGCTCGTCCTCGGGCTGAATCGCATGCGTATGCCGTATGAAGGATTGTATCCCGTTTCGATGCTCGCCGTGGCGCTGTTTGTCTACGGAGTCACAACGAGTATCGGGGGAAGCGGATTCCTCGCGGTCTACGTGGCGGCGATCGTCGCCGGGAACGCAGACCTTATCCAGAAGAAGAGCATGATCCGGTTCTTTGACGGACTCGCCTGGCTCGGACAGATCGCGGTGTTCGTCACGCTCGGTCTCCTCGTTTTCCCCTCGCAACTACAGCCCGTCATCTGGCCATCACTCATCATCGCCTTCGTCCTCATGTTCCTCGCCCGTCCCATCGGCGTATTCATTTCGCTCATTGGGTCATCGTTCAGATGGCGGGACAGGTTGTTCGTTTCCTGGGTTGGACTGCGCGGGGCGGTGCCGATCATCCTCGCGACATTCCCGCTCTTGTCGGGTGTGGAGGGATCAGCGATCATCTTCAATGTCGTGTTCTTCATCGTCCTGACGTCGGCGCTCTTCCAGGGATGGTCTATCCCGCTCGTCGCCCGGGTTCTCAAGGTTGACGCGCCATTTCGTCCGACGCCGAAATATCCACTTGAGTTCTTTCCCCTGCCCGGCTCGGACACCGAGTTGCTTGATTTCATCGTTCCCTACAAGTCGAGTTCGGTCGGAAAGTCGTTGGTGGAACTCGGCCTTCCGTCCGATTCACTCGTCGTACTCATCAGCCGGAACGACAATTATCTGGTGCCGTCGGGCGGGACGCAGTTGGAGGCTGGGGATACATTGTTGGTGTTGGTCAGCAGGAAGCGGACAGATGAGATTCGGGGGGTATTGGAGGCGAAGGAGGAGGGGTAGAGGTGGGCAGCCCTCATCGGGTTATTAACCCGGTCAGGTATCGGGACATTGACCCGGTTCGACCTTGATTTGTTGGGACAAAACACCAAGATCGCAAGATCCAAGAGGCCAAACGAGAACCAATCGCCAATTACCAAGAACCGATAGCTGCGTGAGAAGCGGAACACAGATGTCCGCTGTGAAAGACGGATGCACACGGATAAGAATTCAAACATCCATCTGTGTCAATCTGTGTTCGTCTCTTAATGCAGGAATGATCCTTGGTTCTTGAACTTGATCTTGCCTGGCATCTTGTGCTCTTGGATCTCGGTTCTTCCTTCTGGGCTTTGCTCTGGGCAATGCTATGGGCTTTCCTTGAAGGATTGGGACGAATCCTTCCCCCGCTTCAGCTTCATGAATTGTTCCTTAAAGGCCGCTGAAGCGCTCCGGTGGTCCACGATCGGGGCGGGATAGTGCTTCCCGATGATGCATCCCGCTTCCTCTTGCACCAACGGCGGCATTTCGTGGGGCGCGTGGATGTATCGTGCGGGAACGTCTCGTAGTTCCGGGATGTATTGTCGGATGTAATCTCCCTGCGGATCATACCGCTCTGCCTGAAGCCGCGGATTGAAGATCCGGAGCGGCTTCGGATCCACTCCCGTCGATGCCGCCCACTGCCACCCTCCGTTGTTCGCCGCGGTATCGATGTCCAGCAGCTTTTCCTCGAAGTAACGCGCTCCGACTCTCCAGTCGTGCATCAGGTCCTTCGTCAAAAAGGACGCAACGACCATCCGCACCCGGTTGTGCATCCATCCAGTGCGGTTCAGCTGACGCATCCCGGCATCAACGAGCGGAAATCCCGTGCGCCCTTCCTTCCACGCATCAAGCGCTTTCCGGTCAACCCGCCACGGCATCGCGTCAAATTCCTGCCGGAAATTCGATTTGACCACGCGCGGGAAGTGAAACAGCACCGCCGTGTAGAACTCGCGCCAAATGAGTTCGGAGGA
>JBFYQI010000055.1:0-2635 GCA_041302875.1 Ignavibacteria bacterium | reverse complement strand
GAGGCGTGGATCACGGCGGGGACCGATCCGGACAAAGAAGCGTAACACGAAGGAGACACATTCATGTCGGTACAGACAGTGACATCGACAAGTTCCGAGATCCTCCAACTCGTCAGCTTCTGCATCGGCGACGAGGAATACGGCGTCGACATTCTCCGCGTGCAGGAGATCAACCGCACGATGGAGGTGACGCGCGTCCCGAATGCCCCCTCCTATGTCGAAGGCGTCATCAATCTGCGAGGCCGGGTCATTCCGGTCGTCGACCTCCGAGCCCGGTTCGGAATGCCGCGAAAGGAATGGGACAAGAACACGCGCATCGTTGTGGTCGAGTTGCGCGGCGTGACCGTCGGCTTCGTCGTTGATTCGGTCAATGAAGTGCTGCGCATTCCACGGAATGTCACAGAGCCGCCCCCCGGACTTGCCACCGGAGCGAATGCGGAATACATCACCGGAGTCGGCAAACTCGAAGACCGTCTGCTGATCCTGTTGGACCTCGAAAAGGTCGTAGGGATTGAAGACCTCAATGTGCGTCTGTAAAGGGAAAGACCATGGCTGCTGTCGAATCTACTATCGTTCAGGAAACCACTGCGAGCGAAGAACTGCTGCAGCTCGTGAGTTTCAAACTGGGCAACGAGGAATTCGCCGTCGATATCCTCCGCGTCCAGGAGATCAATCGGATGATCGAGGTGACGCGCGTTCCCAACGCGCCTTCGCACGTTGACGGCGTCATCAATCTGCGGGGAAAGGTGATCCCCGTGGTCGACCTGCGCACGCGGCTCGGGATGCCGCGGAAGGACCAGGACAAGAATTCGCGGATCGTGGTGGTCGAATTGCACGGCATCGTCGTCGGCTTCGTCGTCGATTCCGTTCAGGAGGTCCTCCGAATCCCGAAGAGCGTCACGGAACCCCCTCCCGCCATGGCGTCTGGAATCGAGGCGGAGTACATCACGGCGGTTGGGAAACTGGAGGATCGGCTGTTGATCCTCCTTGACCTCGAACGTGTGCTGGGGGTTGGTGAATTGAGCGGTGCGCCACAATAGCACATTGCTGTTCGGACTCGCGAGGGAGCGCCTATGAAACTCAAATCGCTGAACATGGAGTTGTTCGTTCCGATCGGGACGACCTTTGCCGTTGTCGTGATCGGATTTGCCTGGTTCTTTGTTGCCTCCCAGAACGAAAAGTCGGAAGAGGCGTTTGATGAACACCTCACAACTCTTGCGGGGACTTCGCGCATCATGATCCATTCGGCTGCGGAAGAGTACACGCATACCCGGGGTTTGCAATTCCATCGCATTCCGGTCGAGTCCGGCTCCGTTCCGAGCGGGCGCCCGGGGCATGAACGACGGGCGCTCGAGGTTCTGCTTGGCGATGTCGATCGCGAAACGCATCGGGAGATCGTCGATCACGATAGTGCCCGATGGATGTATGTGTTCGCTTCTGCGCGGCTGCAGCAAGAATGCCACACATGCCACGATGCCTACGGGATCGATCTGTTCAAGGATCGCAAAGACGGCGAAGTCGTCGCTTTGTTTGGCGTGTCGGGCTCGCTCGAAGAGTTGTACGCCGCGGAACGCAAGAAACTTCTGCTCGCGGTGGCGGGCGTGGTCCTCGTGTTGATCCTTGTGTGGCTGGTCATCAGCCGAACCCTGAAGACTGTGATCCTCGAATGTGTGTCTGAACTGGCGAGGCAATCCGATCGTGTCGCCGGAGGAGACCTCCGGCATGTCGAAATGCCCCAAGTCGACCGTCGGACCGATTCACAGGATGAGGTCGGAGTCCTCGCCCGGTCGTTCAGGGGGATGATCACAGGGCTGCGCCAGCTCATTCAGCAGATGGGTTCAGCAGCCTCCTCGGTGGCGGAGTCCGGGTCCACGATCAGCAGCACAACGGAGGAACTCGCCGCGGGTGCGCTCGAACAATCCTCGCAGGTCAACGAGGTTGCCTCCGCGGTCGAGCAGATGGCGCGGACCATCATCGAGAATTCGAAGAATGCCACGAAGGCGGCAGAGACCGCCAAGATGGCCCGGGAATCGGCTGAGCGCGGGGGGGATGTGGTGCGCGAGACGGTCTCTGGCATGAAACGCATCGCCGATGTGGTTAATTCTTCGGCGGTGACCGTTCAAACGCTCGGCCACTCCAGCGACCAGATCGGTGAGATCATCGGCGTCATCGAGGATATTGCCGATCAGACCAATCTTCTTGCCTTGAACGCCGCGATCGAAGCGGCGCGGGCGGGCGAGCAAGGCCGCGGATTTGCGGTGGTCGCGGACGAGGTCCGAAAACTCGCGGAGCGGACAACGAAAGCGACTCGGGAAATCGGCACCATGATCAAGAAAATCCAATCCGATACCTCCGGCGCAGTGAAATCGATGGAGGAGGGGACGCAGGAAGTGGAGCGGGGGATCGCTCTTGCAGACAAGGCCGGATCGGCCCTGAACGAGATCGTCGAGATCTCCGCGATCGTCACCGATGTCATTTCTCAGATCGCGGCGGCAAGCGAGGAGCAATCGACCACGGCCGAACAGATCTCCAAGAACATCGAGGCGATCAACACCGTTTCTCAGGAGGCGGCCAACGGAACGCAGCAGATCGCCCGCGCCGCGGATGATCTGCGCCAGTTGACCGAACAATTGCA
>JBFYQI010000043.1:0-3499 GCA_041302875.1 Ignavibacteria bacterium | reverse complement strand
CTTGCCAACGGTGCGGCGATCGTGTTCGCCTCCGGGTTCCTCAATCCGACGGCAAACCAAGGCGGTCCGGCCTTCGGATTGTTTGCGGCGTTGCCGAACGGAACGGTTGTGCAGTTCCCCTCCGCCGCAACGAGTGTGACGGAGTTGAGCGATGCGGTGCCGAGTGCGTTTGTGCTCGGTCAGAATTTCCCCAACCCGTTCAACCCGTCCACAAACATCAACTACATGTTGGCGGTTGCGGGAATGGTGAACCTGAAGGTCTACGATCTTCTCGGCCGTGAGGTCGCAACGCTGGTTCAGGCGCAGCAGCAGCCAGGTTCCTACACAGTGAACTTCGATGCAGCCAATCTGACCTCCGGCGTCTATCTTTACAGCCTCGAAACCGAGAACTTCAAGTCCGTCAAACGTATGGTGTTGATGAAGTAACAAAGCATCGTGGAGTGATTGAACGCCGGGTTTGTGAAGAACGAGCCCGGCGTTTCTATTTATTGGGGTGAACCGCCGCCTTGTTTTCGCGACGGCGTTTACGTATCATTTTGAATGCAACCCCAGGTTCTTCTCCTTCCATTTCGAGAGGTCTTCATGAAATCCACCATCAAGCCGGGAATCGCCCTCGGACTCATCGTTGTCGTCTGGATGTACATCATCGGCTTTGCCGGGTGGTACAAAGACGCGGCGATGATGAACATGTTCTACCTGGTCATCCTGTTCCAGATCGCGGTGCTCGTGTGGGGACTACGGCTCACCGCAGCAGAGGGAAAGACGTACGGAAGTCAGATCGCCGCGGGAATGCTCATCTCCCTCATTGGCGCAGCGATCATCTTTGTGGGGTCATATCTATTCACCACGGTTGCGTTCCCGCAGTATTTTGAGGAGATTCGCACGGTTGGTGAACGCGTTCTCCGCGAACAAGGGAAATCCGAGGAAGAGATCCGCACGACGATGGAACTCTCCGCCTCCATGCAAACGCCACTCGTCAACGCCATCTCGGGTGTCATCGGGACGCTGATGACGGGCGTGATCGCATCGGCCATCATCGCATTCTTCGTCAGGAAGAAGTGACGCCCATGAGGGCGATGATCGGATCGACATCCTTTCTCTGGACGGCCCGCGGCCTTGTGATCGCATTCACATTGTTCGTTTCGATGTTTGCGCTCGACGTCTTTAAGGCGGGACATCCGCTCGGGGCCATCGTGATCGAGCTGATCATTCACCTTGCGCCGTCCTTCCTCTTGTTGTTTGTCTTATGGATTACGTGGACGCGGGCACGGTATGCTGCGCTTGGTTATCTGCTGATCGCGGGCGCATTCACGATCTTCTTCCAGACATACCGATCCATGGCAACGCTTCTGTTGTTCACAGCACCGCTGCTTCTCACATCGCTCTTGTTCTCTCTGGCGGCAAAGAAGGCGTCCCCGCCGGCATCCGCATGATGAGCCCGCGGGAGAGCGGCATTCCCTGTCAACGATTCGGAATCGGTTCGCCGTGATTCGCGCAGTGATCTATGATATGGATGGGCTATTGCTGGATTCCGAGCCGCTTTGGCAGGACGCGGAAATTCGCGTCTTCGGCAGTGTGGGGATTTCGCTGACGCGAGAACAGTGTATGGAGTTCATGGGTGTGCCCGTCGGCGAGGTGGTTGCGAGGCGATTTTCCGAAAAGCCATGGAACGGCAGAACGCAGGACCAGGTCACGGACGAAATCATTGCCGCGGTTGAGGCTCTTGTGCAAGAGCGTGGCAGGCCGCTCCCGGGTGTCTTTGAGAGCCTTGCCTACATGCGTCGAAAGGAGCTCTCGTGCGCGCTCGCATCCTCTTCGGCAATGCGGTTGATCGAGACGGTCTTGCGCAAGTTCGGCCTGACCGAGTCATTTGACGTTGTCCATTCGGCCGAGCAGGAAGAGCATGGAAAACCCCATCCCGCCGTGTTTCTCACAACCGCGCGGAAGTTGGGAGTCGATGCCCGGGAATGCCTCGTACTGGAGGATTCCGTGAACGGCGTTATCGCTGGGAAAGCGGCGGGGATGCAAGTGATTGCGATTCCGGATGCACAGCATCGGGACGACCCACGATTTGCGATCGCAGATCTGCGATTGAGGAGTCTGGAGGAATTGGGGGACGAGGTGTTGTGGATGTTGGGGCGGAGTACGCCTTAGATATGCCGAAGGTTCCCTTCTTTCTCGACTTAGTCATGAACGAAGGGAACCTTCTCGCGGTGTTTGTTTACCAACGTATGTCTTGAATATCTCCATTCTCCCGATACGACGCAAGCATTTTATGCCGGCGTTGCTGGGAAATCGTCAGCAACTACTGGCCAAACAATCTCATGTGCGGTGCACGATGACTGCCCCCGCTTGCGCAGTAGGGAAAGCGATCACCTCCGCGATTTGAACGTGTGGTGGACGGGTAGCCGCGAACAGAACGATATCCGCGATATCATCGGGAGTGAGCGGTTGTAACCCCTGGTAGATCACTTTCGCCCGCTCCTTGTCCCCACGGAAGCGCACTTCACTGAACTCCGTTTCAACAAGCCCCGGATCGACCGTGCAAACGCGGATCGGCGTATCCATGAGATCCAGGCGCATCCCCTTGGTGATCGCATCGACCGCATGTTTCGTGGCGCAATACACCGCTCCTTTCGGATAGACCTCGTGTCCCGCGATTGATCCGATGTTGACGATCGTTCCCCTCTTGCGCGCGACCATCCATGGAATAATCGCGCGGCTGACATATAGAACCCCCTTCACGTTTGTGTCGATCATCTCCTCCCAGTCTTGAACCGATCCTTCGTGGACCTTATCCAGACCACGGCTGAGACCGGCGTTGTTCACCAGCACGTCAATGTTGCGCCATGCTTCCGGGAGAGCCCCGGCAAAAGCATCGACGGCTTCCTTCGAGCGCACGTCTAGCGTCGCGCAGTACGTGGAGACACCGAAATCCCTTTGTACGACCGAGGACAGTTCGTCCAAGCGCTCCTTGCGGCGCGCAACCAGAACGAGGCGTGCGCCTGCTTGCGCAAACAGGCGAGCGCAGGAGCGCCCGATTCCGCTGCTGGCGCCGGTAATAAGAACGGTCTGCTCTTTCATTGTATACACGAAGTGTCCTTTCGGAGATTGATCACACCCGGCCTCGGAGGATCTTCCAGTGATCAACGACATTGTTTCCATTGACAACAGTGTAGTGATCGAATAACGCCGCCGACAAACAGGAGTGCTGCATGAGAATGCGAACGCGGTCACCGATACGCAAGGAGACGGAGTCATCGACTGCGATCTTTCCGTGCTCCTGCGAAACCGAGGAAACACGCGCGATCGATGGATCGTAGAGCGTGCCGCTCGCATAATCCCGAACCAGTAAACCAAACCCCGCCTTGGGAGAACGATGCGCTGCACCCACGTCCTTCGAAAGGGCAAGAGCGCCGGCATCGCTGAGCACCTGACCGGGCCGGGTTGAGATGACCGAGCCGAGCACAGTCAATGCACAGTCGGCAACGGTGCAAAC
>JBFYQI010000534.1:0-6861 GCA_041302875.1 Ignavibacteria bacterium | reverse complement strand
TTCAGGTGTCTTGCTGCGGACTACAGGACCGTTGTGATGGTAAGCTGGTGATATCGGGGTTCCGCGTCGCTCGCCGAAAGCGCATAGTCAACCATCAGCCAATCCAGCTTCAGGCCGGCACCATATTTCGCGGCGACCGTTACTGGGCCGGCCCAGTAGCCAAGTCTGAACGCGATGAACCGATGTGCCCACCACTCGATCCCCCCCTTGTAGACGAATCCATCGACACCGATGAGTTTCTGGCTGGCGATGGACAGCACGACCGATGGAGGACCGAGCGATGCCGGGAAAGTGGTGCTCAAACCGATTTGAACGCTGCCGGCAGATCTCTTGCGCTCTGTCGGACGGACCGTTGGCCAAGCATCATATGGATATGTGATGACGGAACCGATACCCTGATGCACGAATCCGTATTGGATCCCAGGTGAGGGATTGTAGTAGAAACCGTAGGAGAAGAAGAATGCCGAGGAATTCCCTGGAACGGAACGCATCATTCCTTGACGTCCGGATGCCAATATTCCCACGCTCCATGCGGGCGAGAGCAAACAGGAAATCCCGACGTCCATCCCGTATGATTCGAACCAAGATGAGTTCCCCGTGGAATCCTTTGGGAGCTTGTCTGTCCAATGGTGTGAACCACCGGCACCGAGACTGAAGGACTGCGTCAATCGGGTTGATGCGACGGCGTTTGTGGAGAACAATCGCGCTTGTTCGAATGACGTGACCAGCGCTCCGATGATGCTTACTTGGGTCCCTTGGAGGAACGAGAGCGATGCCGGATTGCAATACATCCCTCCGGCGTCGTGCACGAGCGCCACGTTAGCATCGCCCATGGACGCAGCGTACGCGTTGACAAAGGAGTACCGATCGACGCTCACGGACGCGACCTGGGAGACGGTCTCCGGAGGAACGAGAATCGCCACCCAAAGAGGGAGGAGTATAAACGACAACGGTTTGCGCATCAGGTCATTCGTTAATTGAAGATTCTGAAGAAGCCCAGCAGGAAGACCGCGTCTCGGAGGAAGTCAGATGCTTGACGGACAGGATTTTCCTGGCGTGCGACGATGACAACATCACCGGGGTGAACATACGGAATCAGCCGGGAGTTGCCGGATTCCATCAACTGGGCAAGGTTGATAATCACGACCGGCTCTTCGTTCTCCATCGGAGCAACACGGTTGAGGCGGACGTACCGGAGATCCGCCTCTTCGGTCCAACCGCCGACGCTCGCAAGAACTTCGAGGAGGGAAAGGTCGACTTCTGATGGAAAACTCCCAGCACGAGCGACGCTGCCGAGCACGGTGATTCGAGAAGGCGGATGGGTGATGTCGAGGCTCAGTCGAATGTCCCCTTTGATGAATTCGGAAAGCCGTTCACGCAACTTTTCTGCGATCTCGGCATGACGCAAACCCGCCCCTAGCATTTCGCCGATCATGGGCACCGTAAACGTGCCGGTGGGCTTAACGATGCTTCGGGTGGCAAACTCAGGGAATCCCCAAACGGCGATGACCACGGAGTCGCCGACAGCCACGAGGCTTGTGTCCGGATTGAAGCCGTGAAACACGGAAGGGCTCGATGGGACGCTGAATCGTGTTTGCTCTGTCGTGATGTCAGAGAAGCCGCAACCTGCCAACATGAAGACCGCGAGGGCAGTCACGGTCGATCGCCCGACCCCTGCAGCTATGCGATTCAAGCGGGCAAATCCCTGGCGAATGAATTGCATTATGACTATATTACCCATACGCTTGAATTTGAATAGATTTGGACGCATGCTCGTTTTGAAGGGAACCTTCCGCTTCGTTCTCGAATTTACTAGAATACGTGAAAATCGCGAGGCATGCAAGTGTCGTCGAGGGGCCGGATTCATTAGCCTCCGCACTCATGCGAATAGTGGGAGCAATGCATGGATGGGTCACAATTTCATATTTCCCAGTTTGTAAATGCTTTCCGTCGAAGATGGAAACTGGTCGTCCTTACGCCGGTCATCGTGGCGATCGCATGTGCCATCATCGCCCTTTCCATGACGAGGAAATACGAGTCCTCGACAACCATCCTGGTGAGACCCGATGAGACGCTGGCTCCTCTTCCGGGCTATGACATGATGATGGCCTTCGAAGAGCAGCTCCGGAATATCAATGAGATTCTGTATAGCCGCGTCGTGCTTCAAGCGGCCCTCGACAGCCTCGATATGATCGATCTTCCTTCTGCGACCGATGTCGAAATATTTGCCAAGATGAAGGAGATCCAAGGGAACATTTCGACGATGCGACTCGGCTCCGATTCGTTCCGATTGACATATACGGACACCGATCCTGTGAGAGCCAAACGTGGGGCGGAAGTCGTTGCGAGCATTTTCATCAAGTACAAGATTCAGGTCGAGAACCGTCAGAATACGATGGCTGTTCAGTTCTATGAGGAGAAGGTCGAGGAATATCGCAAAGAATTCGAAGCAAGCGCTCGGTCGATCGTTTCCTCGATGCGGCAGAATGTTCAGGATACACCGTTTGAAGATCGCGGGCTTTATGCACTCCTCGACGAGTTAGAACGGTCATTGAATGGAGTGGATATCCAGATCGCTTCGATGCGGAAGCAAGCCCAAGTGCTCCAGTCGCTTCCCGAGCGAATCCAATCTAATCCGGAGGATTTTCGGTTGGTAGGCGGACGGCAGGAGCTATTCGAGATTGCACGATCCGAACTCCCGTATGCGACGGATCTCCGGACCTTGCTTGGGCGATATGAAGAACTCACGCGGCGTTATAAAGGAAGTTTTCCAGAGGTCGTCCGCGCAGAAACCGAATTGATTGAGATTCTCAGGAGGATTCGAACGGGGGCGGATGCGGAGCTAACGAATCTCATGACACAACGGTCGCAGATTGAGAAGCGTCGTAGCACAATAATCGACGACCTGAAGAAGACGTCAGTGGCCCAGCAACAGAATGCGGAACGGGCCTCGTTGTACGATACCAAGCGACGCCAGTATGAGGAGATCAAGGCGAAACTTGAACAAGCCCGCTTGGCGAGAGATGTTGGAGACCGAGGCGCAAATCAGTTCATCATCCTTGACCCTGCGGCCGTCCCTATCTTGCCGACGAAGCCGAAGCGGACTCTCATCGTCATTGGCGGATTCATCTTCGGTCTCTTCCTCGGAATCGTAGCTGCGTTTGTTGCCGAGGTATTTGACACGACGATACGCAAGCCCGCCGATGTTGCCCATTACGGGAAGCCGATCATCGCTTTCCTGCCTGAATGGGGCTCCGGCAATATTCAGCGCAAGTGAGGTTTCGTACGGCATTTCCCCCCCCAACCCGAGATTGCTGCAACCATGGCGATTAATTACAACGACCCCGATTCTCCGATCGATCGGGAGGCGGATGGATACGCTGGCAAGAGGGAAGCGAACGATCAACGGATCGTCCGCATTGTCAAACCCGTCGCGGTGGTGGACAACACGCCGTCCGCCATCGATGCGACAATCGTTGTCCCGCGGTTTTATAACCGATTCAATTTCGCAACACTCTCGGGTGCGTCAGCCGGCGTGAACTTCGTTGTCGGTGTTTCCAGCTGCAACAAGGGAGAAGGGAAGACGCTTGTCGCGGCGAACTTGGCGGTTTCGCTTGCCGCGGTCCACGGCAAAGAAACCGTAATCGTCGATTTGAATGTGAGAAACCCATCGCTGCATGCCGTGTTCGGCGTGTCGCCAACCCCGGGTCTCTTGGAATCCCTCCAGGAACCGAAGATCAGCGTTCAGCGAACGACAATACCGCACTTGTTCGTCCTCCCGATCGGTGATCCTTCGGCAGGATTGGGTCCCCTGACCTCTCCTCCCCATCATGCCCGGACACGGGATGCCGGGGTCGATGTATTCGGTCTCGAGAATCTTGTCGAGTTCCGCAACATCGTGTATTCGTTGCGCGAGGAGTTCGACTTCGTTGTGCTGGACATGCCTGCGATCCGAGATCCCGGCGTGCCGCTCCTCCTCACACACCAGATGGACGGTGTGCTGGTCGTTGTGGATACGAACCGCACGAAGAAGGCGGACATTGACCGGATGTTCCGCAGCGTTCATCAAAGCCGTATCCTCGCTTTTGTCTTCAATCGGTCCGAAGACATGCTGCTTGACTAGGTCAATTCAGAATGGTACTCGCGATCTTGATGTTGCTGAGCACGTTGCTGTTGTTCCTTGGTAGTCGTCATCCCCGGAACGAAATGCGTGCCAAGTTGCTGATCCTCGGCGTCACCCTCATCCAGGTTGTGGTCGTGGTTGTATTCCTGCTTACCATGCCATTCCCGGAACCAGACTGAACTGCGTGAGTGGACCCGTGCGTCTTGGCTTTCCTTCCTTTCGGTCGTTTCCATCCTTTCTGCCCTTTCCTTCGGCATCGACGGTGTTTGGCACACTCGTGTACCTCATCGCCGTCACGTGTCTCGTTTTCCTGCTCGTGGTGACCAACGGTAACCTCGTCGTTGGGATCGGCTTCATCGGCTTGATTCTAACGATCGTGGCGACCGTGTACCGACTCGATTACGGCTTGTACATCTTCCTGTTCTACGTGCTTCTCTTTGACAATCATGCGATCCCGGGCTTCCCCACGCTGACAACAAGCGTTGGATACTTCGAGAACATTTCCAGCAATGCATTCCTCCCGCAGAACCGGGTAGTGGTGACGCCGATGGAAGTCCACTTGGGGTTCCTTTTCGCGGTCTGGGCCTTTGTGAAGTTGTTCCATGGGACACATTCGGCAAAGTTGCGTTCCGTCGCGTGGCCCTATGTGCTTCTGATCATGGGATTGGTGACCGGATACGCGGTAGGCGTTCTCCGTGGCGGAGACATTGTCTTCGGACTTTGGGAATTGCGTGGATTATTCAGCCTTGTGGCGGCCGTGTTCCTGATGAGCAGTGTCATCGATTCCGAGGAACGCGTCCGCAAGGTCGTATGGATCGCGATCATCGCGATCTCGATCAAAGCTGCACAAGGCGCGTTGCGATTCGCATCGCTTGGGTTCTCTTTCGGTGCTTGGCCGAATCTTCATGAGACACTTACGAATCACGAAGATGCGGTGTTCATCAACACCCTTGTTCTGTTCGTCGTGTGCTTCTTTCTCTTCAAGGCAAAGACCAAGCAACTTTATACGATCATCGCGCTTGCACCGGTTCTCAGTATCGGGTTCGTTGCCGCCAACCGGCGATCCGCGTATGCTGCCATGATCATAGCGCTCTTCGCATTGTTCGTCATGATCCCGTGGGAACGAAAGAAGCGATTTCTGAAGACGGCCGCTCCGATTGCGCTCATCTTTGGACTCTACTTGGCGGTGTTCTGGAACAGTTACTCTCGCGTTGGATTCATCGCCCTGCAGATCCGGTCGACATTGACCGGCGAGGCGGGGATTCGCGGTGACAAAGACGTCGGTTCCTCCTTCTATCGGGAACAAGAGAACTACAACCTCGCATTAACCTATCGTCAGGCTCCTGCGACAGGGGTGGGATTCGGTCAACCGTTCTTGATGGCTATTCGCTTGTGGGTCCCGGAAGGCCTGGGCCATTACATCCCCCACAATCAGATACTGTGGGTTTTTGTCAAAGGCGGTGTTTTTGCAGGGTTCGTTTTTTGGTTCTTCTTTAATAGCATCCTCTTTCGGGGAGCACGCACGTTGACGGCGATTCGGAGCCCCTACTTGCAGGCTGTCACCGTCGTCGGGTGTGTGGCGGTGTTGAATCAATTCGTGGTATCCTATGTCGACATGCAGTTGACCTATCCCCGGAGCATGGTCTATTTGGGGACGTTGATCTCGATCGTGCTGGTTTCCGAACATTTGGCAAATAAGGATAAGGATGCGAAGTCAAAGATGCCCGGAAAAGGAACCATTGGTGAGGCGGTATGAAAAGGAATGAGGAATGAGTGAAGCAAAATATAAGACGCTCGCATTGATCAAAGGACAACTCGGGCGAGAGGAGCGCCGTCGACGGCGCGAGCTTGAACGATCGGATGAATACCCACGGGCAAGCCTGTTCGAAGATACGATTCACGCAGACATCATCGATGAACACCTGCATCCGGACATCCCCCGTGCCCTTGCAACGCTCTACCGGAAGCTTCCCGCTCCCATTCCGCAATTGATGGAAGCATACAGGTTGCGTCGGAAGTACGACGCGCTGATAGCTTGGGCGGAAATTATCGGAATGCCGCTTGCGGGAATATTCAAGGCGACGCACCAACGTATCCCCCTGGTCGGCATCTTTTCTTGGATCTCGAAGCCCAAGAAGGCTCGCGTGCTGAAACGTGTGTGGTCCAGCTTTGATAAGATCATTCTGATGTCCACAGTTCAATATCGATGCGCCAGGGAAATGCTGCAGATCCCCGAAGATCGTTTGGCCCTGCTCCGTTGGCCGGTGGATCTGAAGTTCTGGCGACCGATGGACATTGTTCCGGACAAGATCTGTGCTGTCGGTCGGGAGATGCGCGATTACGGAACCCTGTTGCAGGCGATGGAGGGACTTCCTCTTCACTGTCATATTGCTGCCAATGCACAGCCAGGGGTGAAGGATCAATGGATTCAGACGCTCGCAGATCCCGTCGCCTTACCCCCAAACGTATCCGTGGGGGCGAAGAATTACAAAGAACTCAGAAACCTCTACGCGCAGTCGAGATTTGTCGTCGTCCCGCTTCATCCCACCGACACCGACAATGGGACGACATCCGTGCTTGAGGCGATGGCGATGGGAAAAGCGGTCATCTGCTCCCGTGTGGAAGGACAACACGGTGTTATTCAGGAAGGAAAGACTGGGTTCTTTGTCCCGCCTGAAGATCCACGGGCGTTGCGCTCTGCCATGGAGAGCCTCCTGACGGAACCGGAAAAAGCGGAG
>JBFYQI010000532.1:0-7605 GCA_041302875.1 Ignavibacteria bacterium | reverse complement strand
CGATGATCCGACCCTCCGGATCCGGCGCACGGACGAGGAACGTCGACATTCTCCCGATGGGCTCGTCGATCCAGACGCGATCACGTCCTTCTGTTTCGGCGATCAACCCGCTCACGGATTGCCCGACGAACAGATCTGGGCGCATCGTTGAGCGGATCGTGTCTCCGCTGATCTCTGTCACGTAGACGCGCGGCGAAATCCAGTCCGCGTGCTGCGGCGTCAGGGGTGAGGGGGCGGCATCGCGTTCGGCGGATGCAGGTCCGCCTGCCATGAACACCGCCACCGTTCCCAGTGGCCGCATGCGATCATCCAGGATCGTGCCCCAGATGCCCGAGAGTGCCGTCCCCCGTTGCATCCCGGTTCGGTCGATCGCTTGAATCGTCCATTCCTCGTGTTCGAAGAGCCGCGCCAGCATCTCCTTCTGCTCATAGCTCCCAATCCCCACGACGAACCGATCTCGTTCCCTCCCATTCATATCGTAGACGACGAGACCCGATGGATTGCCTTCCTGACCGAGGAGCGTCTTCGTCCACAAGGAGAAGGCTGCACCGTCGGAGTGTGTTGTCGCAGGAAACTCCGCGAATGCGGTGGATGCCGTACGCAGGCCGTCGGTCAGGACGTAGGCAAGCCAATCATCGATCGGTTGGAGAATCTCTGGAGCGAGCGATTCGACCCGGATACGCTCGCGCTCCTGGACCCGCTCATAGAACATCGGTGCGGCGAGAACAAAGGATGCCGTCAACCAGGCAAGGGCCACCTGCCACCACTGTCGTGCGGATCCACGCAGACGGTTTCCGCTCTGTTCTTCCCAGTACACGTATCCGATCGTCGTCAGAAGTGCAACAACCGGTGTGTGCCACGGCCAAAGGGAGGAAGTTTCCAGCGACTTCAGCAGCACCACACCGATCACTGTTCCGAGGGTGAACAGAAGCGTCTCGTGCATCCACGAATCAATGCGCAGTTCCCGCGCGAACCTCCGCATGGCATGGACGAGCAGCAGGAAGATTCCGAAGAATCCAAGCGCGAGGAGAACGATCGCCAGGAGAAGGACCGCAGCTCCGACGTCGGGCAGAACCGTCGACGCATCGAGGAAGTTCACCGTTGAATCGAACACAAGGCTGCGCATCGCAGCTGCCATGCCGCGCACAAACAAGACGAACAGGAAAGAACAACCGGCCAGCAACGCGGCGGACAGGACGAACCTCCCCGTCTTCGCCGTACGCGGGTCTGCAAGCCGATCACTGCGACCGGAACGATATCCCGAGATCGCAAGGACGGAATAGAATAACGCCGATAAACTCAGCAGCGCATCCGCCGGCGTGGCAACCAAGCCCCAGCCAAATGCCGATCCATAGACGGTCGGATCGAACAGCATCTCCCCGCGAAAAGCACTCGAAACGCCCGTGGCGATCAACGCCGCGCGACCCGACCAGACGACGAGAATGCGCAGACCGAGTCTCATCCACGCATGGCGAACTCGTCCGACGACGGGCCAAAGCGTGATCAGCAGAAGAACAACGCTCGCGGCGGCAAGCATGCTCGCTCTATCGCTCCATTGGCCGTCGATCTCCTCCCGGAGTGAATCCCGTGTCGACGACGGGAGCAGAAGCACAATGGAGCGCTCGGACCCTTCCGCCCCGAGAGGAATTCGTTCATACCCATTCAAGGCGGGATCCGGCGCCTCGCCATTGACCAGCACGATCGGTCTTGCACCGAGCATTTCGGACAGATCGTCGACGAAGTTCCTTCGCTGGAAGTACTTGTTGCTCAACGGGAGTTCCGAAGCGAACGGACTACTGAGGAGGAGAGAACCATCGGCACTCGCAACCGTCACGAATGTCCAGAATCCGTTCTTGGAGAATGCCACTTCGCCGCTTGGGGGCACAAGCCGCTCCGGTGAACCGGTTGCTCGAACGCTCGGTCCCGCCCATGCTTCGATGGTCCCCGGAGCGCCCACGTACTCGAGCGTGAATCCTGTTCGGCGATTTTCGTCCGCGAGCAAACCAAAGACATCGGCAAGCTCTGATCGTTCGCGCGCCAGTTCCGCGATTCGGTTCGCCTCTTTGCGCAGTTCCACAACCAGCCGTTCGAAGGCAGTCTGTACGACCCCCCGCTGTTCCTCGCCTCGTTGGGCGACGACCGGACCCGGATTCTCCATGAGGGTATTCGTCTGACGCCGCGCATCCAGCGCCGCGATCCCTGCAAGAAGCACACACAAGACCAACGCTGCACCCGAGAAGAGAGAACGAAGGGACATCCTGGTGGAGATTCGGAGGGGATCAATAGACATTGAAGTGCGAGATCGTCATTCGTTCTGCGTGGCGCTGCAACGCAACGAAGAGTTGCGCGGATCGCCGCATACCCCGTTCTATCCAGACGAGACGTCCCGTCGCGAACGGACGGTCGGAGCGGCGGTCAATCTTCGTGAAGGAAAAAGAGACGATCGTATGCATGCGGAAGAACCCGGCAAGGATCGAGCGGGCCTGACTTCCCGAAACCCGTCCCGGGTCATCACTGAGGACCCGCAAGGTCACCGTGGTTCCAAACAGGATCTCCTGCGATGCGATCGATCCCTCTGCGATTCCTCGCTCGATGAGCGCGAACTCATCCACACGGATGGTGTCGGTCTGTTGAGTGATGTGGATGCACTCCGGCGAAAGGGAGGCGGGCTTCGCCGGTTCAGAGATGATCAGCGCAAGGAGTAGAAGCAGACGCATGACTATCAAAGTATCAGGAAACGAAGTGAAAATCAACGAACGAGCGGCGGCTCCGGAAACTTCGTTCCCGGAATCCGCCGCTTCGGAGAGCAACGTGGACTTAGGCCCTACTGGGGACGCCGCGAGAGCGGATTGCGCTTGGATGTGTTCTTGCCTTTTCTGAGCGAAAGCTCGGGATTCTTTTCCGCTGTCTGATATGCCCAATCGAAGACCACCCCTCCCGCTCCGACCTGCTTCACGCGGACCTTGGCATAATGATCGTCCCAAGTCCAAATCACATACGTGTGGCCAACGATCGCTTCCGCTGTTCCGCTTGGAGCCCAGCCCGCGAGCGGTGCGGAGGATATTTCGTCGAGGGACGCCGTGTATCCCATATCCTGGATGTCTGTATCGCTCCAGACGCTGAATTGGTAGATCCCTGAAATGTTCTCGAAGAACACATCGGTATATTCATCATCGTACTGCCCACGCGAGTAGGTCGAAAAATCATAACCGGCAAGCGATGGTGTCACAAAACGATCAGTGATCGTGACGTCGTAGCCTTCGGGCCGAGGCGTGTCGTAAACCACATCCTTGCTCAATTCGCTCTCGTTTCCATCCCGATCATACGCGCTGACGGCATAGTAGTATGTGACCCCATTCACGCCACCCTCATCGACGTACACCGTTTGCGTGGTTCTGCCGATCAGTTCGTATTGTCCATCGTAGGATCCGCTGACCCACACCTTGTATCCGGCGATGTCTCGCGCCTGACTTGGATACCAGGATATTTCAACAGCCCCGTCGAGAGAGATCGTCCGAATGCCCTGAGGGGGAAATGGCGCTTCGGTATCAACCTCTGCCTCGTTGACGCAGCCAGCGAACAGCAGCGCGACAGAAACAAACAGTGCGACGGTTTTCATTTTAAACTCCGAACTTGTGATTGAACCAACCCTCCAGTCCCTGCAAGCAGCATGCCGCCTGCTCATGCTGATTTCTGAACACAAACGAAGGGCGTCGCATCTGGTTGTGCACTTTCGTGGACAGCCTCCGTCCTCCCGCTATGCATTCAGTCGTATCTTGCCGTTGTTGATGATGCCCATCGCCTTGCCCACGAGCACACGTCCATGGAATGGTGAGTTCTTTGACTTCGAACGCAGGGCTGCGATGTCAACGGTCCATCGAACATCGGGACGGAACAAGGTCAAATTCGCCGTTGCCCCCTCTTCGATCCGAATCGCGGGGAGACCGACGATCCTGCGAGGATTCGCCGACAACTTCTCGATCAATTGCATCAGCGTTAGAAATCCCGGCTCGACCAGTTCGACCATCGCCAATCCCAGCGCGGTCTCGAGTCCGACGATCCCGAACGGAGCAGCCGTGTATTCGACTTCCTTCTCGTCGATCGTATGTGGCGCGTGGTCCGTCGCGATGACGTCGATCGTGCCGTCGCGCAGCGCTTCCTTCATCGCCTGCACATCATCTACTGTTCGAAGCGGCGGATTCATCTTCGTGTTCGTGTCATACGTCGTTACAGCCTCGTCCGTCAGGGTGAAATGATGCGGCGTCACTTCACAGGTGACGGAAAGTTCCTCCTTCTTCGCATTGCGGACGATCTCGACCGATGCGCGCGTGCTGATATGCGCCACGTGGTAGCGGGCCTTCGGCGCATAGCGGAGCAACATGATGTCCCGTGCGATCATCATCTCCTCCGCGACCGGGGCGATGCCCGGGAGTCCGAGCAGGGTCGACGTCCGTCCTTCGTGCATGCATCCCCCTTTTGTCATGGTGGGCTCTTCCGCATGCTGGATCACCGGCTTGCCGAACATCGCGGAGTATTCCAGCGCGCTCCGCATCATCCCGGCGTTCGCCACAGGCGCTCCGTCGTCAGAGAACCCCACGGCCCCTGCCGCAGCCAATTCGGCCATCGGGGCCAGTTCCTCTCCTTTTCGACCCTTCGTGACTGCGCCGATCGGAAAGACATCGACAAGTCCTTCGAGCGCACGCTTTCCTTCTTCGTGCACATAGCGCGCGACCGATTCGTCATCGATCGCCGGATTCGTGTTCGGCATGCAGCACACCGCCGTGAACCCCCCTTCTGCAGCGGAGGTGCAACCGGTGGCGATCGTTTCCTTGTGTTCAAACCCGGGCTCCCGCAAATGCACGTGCATATCGATGAATCCCGGCGATGCGATGGCTCCCTTCATGTCCACGATTCGCGCATCGCTCTGCGCGCGAATCGCCGATCCGATCTTCGCGATGACACCGTCGACGATCTGGATATCGATCACCTCATCCCGCTGCGTTGCGGGATCGATCAGGCGGGCGGACTTGAGTACGACGTTCATGCGTTCTTCCCTTCTTCGATCCTAGTTGGATGATCCGAGCAGGTAGAGGACTGCCATACGAACAGCGACGCCGTTCGTCACCTGTTCCAGAATGACCGAGTGCTCGCCATCGGCGAGATCGGCGGATATTTCCACGTCGCGGTTGATCGGTCCCGGATGCATGATCGTGATCGGCTTAGGAGCACGATCCACTCGTTCCTTGGTGACGCCGAAGAACCGATGATATTCGCGCAGCGATGGAAAGAGGCCGCTATGCTGCCGTTCAAGCTGGATGCGGAGGACATTCAGGGCATCCACGCTCGGGATGACGTCTTCCAGCCGATGATAGACCCGAACACCGAGGTCTTCGATGCGTGCGGGCATCAAGGTAGACGGTCCGCACACCGAGACGTCCGCACCCATGGTGCGGAGGCCATGGATGTTCGACCGGGCGACACGACTGTGCAGGATGTCGCCGACGATGCACACGTGCATGCCCTCGAGCGAACCGTGCCTCTCCCGGAGCGTCATCATATCCAGAAGTCCTTGCGTGGGATGTTCGTGGAGTCCGTCGCCGGCATTGATGACATTCGCACGAACCACGCGGCTCAGGAAATGCGGCGCTCCCGCTGATTCGTGGCGGATGACGACCATATCGATCTTCATCGCTTCGATGTTGCGTGCTGTGTCCTTGAGCGTCTCGCCTTTGCTCACGCTGCTTCCCGACGCCGCAAAGTTCACCACGTCGGCCGAAAGCCGGCGTTCCGCCAGTTCGAAGGAGATGCGTGTTCGCGTCGAGCTCTCGAAAAAAAGATTGACGATCGTCTTTCCTTGCAGGGGTGGAACCTTCTTGATCGGGCGTTCGAGCACTTCCCGAAACGAACGCGCCGTATCGAGGATCAGCGTCAGATCCTCCTTGCTCACTCCCTCCAATCCCAGTAGATGCCGACTCTCCAAGGCCATAGTGCCGCTCCTATGCATTTCCCTGTTCAACAAGATAGATCCCATCCTCACCGTCCGATTCGCTCATCAGCACCCGGACTTCCTGACGTGAAGACGTTGGAACATTCTTTCCCACGATGTCCGCTTTGATCGGCAATTCACGATGACCACGGTCGACCAGGACCAGCAACTCGATGCGCGCGGGCCGGCCGATGTCCATGAGTGCGTTCAGCGCGGACCGGATCGTGCGTCCGGTGAAGAGGACATCATCCACCAGGACGACCGTCTTGCCCGAGATGTCGAAGAGGATCTCCGTGCTTTTCAACTCCGGTTGATCCAGCCGGCCCCGGAGATCATCGCGGTACAAGGTGATGTCGAGAATGCCGACAGGAATGTCGATCTCCTCGATCTCCCGGATCTTCTGTGCGATGCGATGCGCGAGATGTTCCCCTCTCGTCCGGATCCCGACAATGGCCAGCGAGCGGACATCCCTGTTCTTCTCCACGACCTCGTGGGCCAGCCGGTTGACCGTCCTCTTCAGTCCATCCGCATCCACAAGCTTTGTTTGCGTCATACTTCCTCCAAAACGAAAAAAGCCTCCGATCCACTGGGGAAAGGAGGCCTCTGAACAACTCGATTCAAAGGGCCGGCATGTTCCTTTCCCATCTCACAGGATCGGGATTAAAGGACCAATTTGAAAGAACTCAATACTGCTACAAAGATACGGACTGTTCGCGCCGAACGCAAATGAAGCCCGCGAGCGTCAACCGACGAACAGGTGGTTCGACACGAATGCCGTGTCCGTTGTGAGGTTCACACCCAGTTTTCGAAGCCCTGCCTCGTCACCGGGGGTGGGAATGTGGGTCAGGTGCACCTCGCATCCCCGCAGTTCTTTGAGCCGCGAGACAGCCATTTGGGCCGCGGGATTCGTCGAAGCGCTGATACTGAGCGCGATCAGTGTCTCTTCGAGATCCAGACTAAGCATCGTGCCTCGCAGGATATCCTTCTTCAGGTAGCTCAGCGACTCGATGATGGTGGGAGGAAGGAGATGCATGGAATCGGGAAGTTGGGCGAGATGCTTTACGGCGTTCAGGACGAGCGCTGAGGCCGAATGCATTGCGGTGGAGTTCTTCCCTGTGATCATCGTCCCGTCATGCAGCTGCATCGCTGCGCCGCAGAAGATCCCTTTGTTACCCTTGCCCAAACGTTCCGCCGTCGTCGCGGCCTCCCGCGCCAGCATCACTGTAGGGCGATCCTCCGGCTTGACGGCCAGCTCATTCATGATCAACTCAGACCGTTCGACCGTTCCCTGGTCGGTCAGGCCGATCACATATTCACAACGATAGCGGAGATACCGGCGGATGACCTCCTGCGTCGCTGCCACTCGCACAACACCGTCGTCCGTGATCCCGTATCCCGCACGATTCACCCCCATGTCCGTCGGCGATTTGTAGAAAGAAGGCGCGCCGGTGATCTTCTCAATGATGCGACGCAGGAGCGGGAACGCTTCAACATCCCTGTTGTAGTTCACGGTGGGCTGGGCATACGCCTCAAGGTGAAACGAGTCGATGACGTTGAAGTCCCTGATGTCTGCCGTCGCTGCTTCGTAGGCAACGTTGACCGGATGCTTGAGCGGCATG
>JBFYQI010000512.1:0-5992 GCA_041302875.1 Ignavibacteria bacterium | reverse complement strand
GACCTGTCCGAGGAATTCACACGCATGATCACGGCGCAGCGCGGCTTCCAGTCGAACGCACGCGTGATCACGACGAGTGACGAGTTCCTGAATGAGGTTGTGAACTTGAAACGGTAATCGCTGAGCATGGATGACCGGGGACGGGCGTGATTTGAGTCGGCGCCCGCCCTCCCGGTCGTCGCAGGGATCAGGGAGGAGCCCATGATCGATGTCCAACACGGAGCACTGGAAACCACCGGCGAGGTGATGCCGCTGGCGATCCTGCTGGTCGCACCCGACGACGAGCAACAGTCGGTCTGGAGACGCTTTCTCCAGCATCCCGGTTGTCAGCTCCTGGCGGCGGCAGATGCTGCGCAGGCGCTCGAGGTCCTGAACCGCCAGCCGGTGGATATCATCATTGCCGACGGAAGCCGCCCGGGATTGGACGGTCTTGCGTTCTTTGAGGAACTGCGTCAGCCATGCGAACGGAGCGTCCGCATCCTTGCGGCGCCAACCGAGTCGAAAGAACCGATGCTCGAGGCGATCGGCCGGGGTTTGTTGGACCAATACCTGGCGACGCCATGGAATGACGGCGAGCTGAGGGAATCGATCGATCAGACGATCCGGCTGCAGCGCGACCAGCGCGTGCGCGAGGTCCGCAGGGAACTTCAGAAGTTTCCGAACCTCCCGGTTCCATCGAAAGCATTCGCCCGGATCCAGGACATGCTCTCGAACGAGAATGTTTCGCTGAATCAGTTGGGACGCGAGATCGAGCAGAACCCATCCTTCGTCGCACGCATCCTGCAGGTCGCGAACTCGGTTCACTTCTGGACACGTGCGAGTGTCGTCTCGGTGGGCGAGGCGCTCACCTTGATCGGTACAAAGTATGTCGGGTCGCTGATCCTGGGGATCGAGATGTTCGAGCGCGTGATGAAGAACGCCCCGCCGGAAGCGAAGAGTCGTTATGAAAGCATTTGGAGGAATGCGCTCGGGCGCTCGATCATCGCCCGCCACATCGGTCAATCCTCCGGAAGCGTCGTGGACCCCGGACACGCGCACATCGCCTCGATGCTCCAGGATATCGCACTTCTGATGCGGCTCGCGTCCGATCCGAAACGATTCCTCGCGATGGAAGCGAACGCAACGGCATCGGAGATCTCTGTCTACGAAGCCGAGTGGCGGGAATACGGTTCGACGCATGACCACTTGGGAGCCGCGTTGCTGGAGCTCTGGAACTTCCCGGCGCCCGTCGTGGTCGCCGTGGCGAATCAGCACTGGGAAACCTTCGGAGACGCCCTGACCAGCATCATTCAGGTCGCCGATCGCCTGACAACGAAGGATCCGCACATGCGGTATGATACTTCGATCGACCCGCTCATCGAGTTCTGGCGTGTCCGGCTCGAGGTCTTCCTGGTTGGAAGCAAGGAATCGGCGAACTCGTGAAGCAAGAACGGCTCCTTGCGGGGTGCTGTCTGATAGTGGCCAAGGGGTTCCATACCACCATCACCCTCTCTCAAAAAACCCTGAAATCATCGTAAAATCGCCATATTTCGTCTGTTTTCCTTGAGACGTAAATGGCACATGGTTTGCCCTTGCTAGTTGAAAAACGATACAGGCAATGGCAACCGAACCTACACCTCAAGCCCCTCCACCAGCTGCTCCGGCTCCTGCCGGCCTGCCGCTGAAAAAGCTCATCATCATCGGCGTTCCCGTCTTTGTCGTCCAGTTCGTCCTGGTCTACTTCCTCGTGGCGAAATTCCTTGTGAGCACTCCTGCCGCCGGGACAGAAGCGGTCGAAAAGACCGAGGCAACGGAGGAAGAATCGAAGGAGCACGGTGAGGCGGCACAGGAACAGCAGCTCTACGTCATCAAGGACGTCATCATCAATCCCGCCGGCACGAACGGGACGAGATTCCTGCTGATGACGATCGGATTCGAAGTGAGCAATGCGGAGGCGAAAGCCGAAATCGAGCGGAAGGAATTCCAGGTGCGTGACATTCTGAATACGATTCTGTCGGCCAAGGGACTGGTGGAACTGAGCACGCCGGATCGACGGGAGGAACTGCGCGTTGAGATCCAGTCGAAGGTGGGGGAGCTCGTGAAGAGCGGGAAGATGAAGAACGTGTACTTCAGCAAGTTTATCATTCAGTAAGAGGACCGTCCCGTGCCCGAGATTCTTTCGCAACAAGAGATCGATAGTCTGCTGTCCGGGATCCCCCTGGAGCCTGCCAAGGAGGTCGCCAGGGGAGTCGATGACGCGTCGTCGGAGCGTGAGGCCATCACATTTGATTTCCGCCTGCCGCATCGGCTCTCGAAGAATCAGTTGCGCACGTTGCAGGCGGTGCACGAGAGCTTTGGGGAAGCGTTCGGTTCCTATCTCATCTCGCGCTTGCAGACCAACGTCGGTGTCAACGTCAGCTCCGTGGACCAGTTGTTCTACTCGGAGTATGTCCTTTCCGTTCCAAGTCCCAGCTGTCTGTTCATCTTCCGCGTCCAGGAATCGGATGCGCTCGCGGTGCTCGAGGTCAGTCCGCAGTTGGTCCTCGCGATGGTGTCGCGCCTGTTGGGCGGCGGAGCGGACTCGGAAAAGAAAGCGCGGCTCATCACGCGCATCGAGCAGAATATCATACGCGCCATCGTCCAGCGAGCCATTGCAGATCTTCAGAAGTCGTGGAAGACCATTGCCGACCTGAATTTCAAGATGGAACGGTATGAGAGCGAGGGTGACTTTGCCCAGATCGCCCCGACGAGCGAGATCGTGCTGGTCGTGTCGTTCGAAGTGTCGATCGGCGATGAGCGTTACCTGATGAACCTGTGCTTTCCGACCTTCGCGCTCGAAAACGTTCTCGCCAAGCTGAACGTCCAGCACTACAGCGGTCTCCCCGCAACACAGCATGAGCATTCGTGGACGAAGGAACTGACCCGCAAGGTCGGAATGACGAACGTCGAATTGAGCGGCATGCTTGGATGCACGAATTTGACACTGCGCGAATTGATGACGCTCGAAGAAGGGGACATCCTGCGCACGACGATCCCGGTCAACGCGGAGGTGCAGGTTACCGCCGGCAACCGACCCCGCTTCTGGGGACGGCCAGGTGTCTCGAACGGACGCGTCGCGATCAAGATCACACGAACAGCCAACGAATCACAGCGTCCTGAGTGACGCCAGCGTCGAATTATCGAATGGAACAACCGATGGAACAGACCACGCAAGAATCCCAACCCGCCGCCGCGCCGGAAGCCCAGCCAGCGGAGTTTCAGCAGTTCGAATCGACCCCGGAAAAGGACCGGAAGCTCGACCTCCTTCTGGATCTCGGTCTTCCCGTCTCGATCGAGCTCGGCCGTACGAGCCTTCCGCTCCGAGACATTCTCAATCTTCAGCGCGGTTCGATCGTGGAATTCGACAAACTCGCCAGCGAGCCGGTCGACATCATCATCAACGGCAAGAAGATGGCCGAAGGCGAGGTCGTCGTCATTGAGAAGCACTTCGGCATCCGCATCACGAATCTCGTCGAAGCAACGGAACGCGTGAAAAACCTGGGGAAATAGCATGGGCTGGCTTCTTCTGAAAACCGTCGCATCCCTCCTTGGCGTGCTTGCCCTGATGGTCGCGGTTGTCTGGGCGATCAAGCGGTTCGTCGTCGAGAACCGGTCGCGGGGCGGCAATATCGTCGAGATCGACATCCTCGGACAGCGGGCGTTGCAGCCGAAACGGTCGATCCTCGTCGTGCAGGTGCTGAATAAAGTGCTCGTGGTCGGCAATACGGAAGAGGGAATGCGCACGCTGACGGAGATCGATGATGAGGATGTGCTGCGTCAGCTGACGGCCGCGCGCATCCAGGAGGAGACGCGATACGAGGGATTTGTCCGGAAGGGCGACCTGCAGGAGCGGCAGGCGAAAACGTTCGCTGATTTTCTGGTGCAGAACATGGGATTGATGAAGAGCCGCATCGTGCGGCGACGCAAGGGTGACGGGGCGGTCAACGGAGGAAGGAACCGATGACGCGTACGGCGCTGATCCTCCTGCTTGCACTGGGCATCCTCTTCCTGAGCGCTTCCCCCGCGTACGGCCAGCAGAAATCCATCCCCCTGCCGAAGATCTCGGTCGAGGTCGGCAAGGCCACGAAGCCGGACGACGTGGCGATGACCCTGCAGATCCTCCTGCTGATGACCATCCTTTCGCTGGCGCCGGCGTTGTTGATCCTCACGACGTCGTTCACCCGCATCATCATCGTGTTTCACTTCATGAAGCAGGCGATGGGAACGCCGCAGATGCCCCCCGCACAAGTGCTGATCGGCCTTGCGATGTTCCTCACCTTCTTCATCATGTCGCCGGTCTGGAACAAGATCAATGCCGACGCGCTCCAGCCGTACCTCGCGAATCGCATGACGCTGAACGACGCATACGACAAGGGGATCGAACCATTGCGCGAGTTCATGTTCAAGCAAACCCGCGAAGAGGACCTTGCGCTGTTCGTCAAGATGGCGCAGATCGAGAAACCCCAGACGCGGGCGGAATTGCCGACGCACGTTCTCATTCCCGCGTTCGCCATCAGCGAATTGCGTGCCGGATTTCAGATCGGCTTCCTCATCTTCATCCCCTTCCTCATCATCGACGTGGTCATCGCCTCCGTCCTGATGTCCATGGGCATGATGATGCTTCCCCCGGTGATGATCTCGATGCCGTTCAAAGTGCTGCTCTTCATTCTCGTCGACGGCTGGCATCTTGTCGTCGGTTCACTTCTCGCGAGCTATCAATAAGGATCCATGCCGTGACGGAAGAATTCGTCATCCATCTGATGCGCGAGACGTTCTACACCATTCTGCTGGTGTCTGCCCCTGTGCTGCTCGTTTCGATGATTATCGGACTGTTCGTCTCGATTCTTCAGGCGGCGACATCGGTGCAGGAGTTCACGCTCACCTTCGTGCCGAAGCTGATCGTCGTCGCGATCGTGCTGGTGATCGCCCTTCCGTGGATGCTGGATGTCGTGAAGTCGTTCACCATATCGCTGTTCGAACAGATCCCCTCACTGATCCGATAGACCGCGCCGACCATGGAGATCGTTGTCGCACAGTTCGTCGTGTTCATCCTCGCATTCCTGCGCATCACGTCGCTGATCGTCGTGGCGCCGATCCTGGGAAACCAGACGGTCCCCGTTCCGGTGAAGCTCGCGCTCGGGGCCTTCATGGCGTATGTGCTGATGCCGCTCCTGATCCCGTACGCACCGGCGGCAGAGACGAAGCTCGCGGGGTTCGCCGTTCTTGCGCTCAAGGAAGTGTTCGTCGGCCTTGTGTTGGGATTTGCGGCGGGCCTGTTGTTCGCCGGGCTCCGGTATGCGGGTGAGTTCATGGCGTTCGTCATGGGGTTGTCCATCGCGAGCGTCTACGACCCCGAGAGCGCGCAGAACATCCCGATCATCGGGGAGCTGATGTATCTGTTCGGCATTCTCCTGTTTCTCGTCCTGAATGGACATCATTTCGTTCTCGAAGCGCTTGCGCTTTCGTTCCGCACCGCACCGCTGGGAGGCGTGGAGATCGCCCAGCCGTTCGCCGACAAACTGGTTGCCCTCGCAGGGCTCGTGTTCGTCATTGCTGCGAAGCTTGCTGCGCCGGTGGTCGTGGCCTCATTTCTGACGAGCGTCTCGCTCGGCGTGCTGGCGCGCGTCATGCCCCAGGCGAACATGATGATCGTCAGTTTTCCCATCAACATCAGCGTCGGCCTCATCGTGATCGCGGCGTCGACGCCGTTCATCGTCTTCGTATTCAAAAAGCTGCTCATCGGGTTCGAGGAGAATATCCTCGAGCTCATTCGCGTGATGTGACCCATGGCCGACATGCAATCAGATGCCGGAGAACGGACCGAAGCAGCGACTCCCAAGAAACGGGATGAGAGTCGCCGGAAGGGTTCCGTCGCAAAGAGCACGGAGGTCAACTCTGCTCTCATCCTGCTTGCGGCCATTCTCATCCTGCAAGGCGTGGGTTCGATGCTTGCGGGGCGGCTCATGGAGCTCAT
>JBFYQI010000486.1:0-6160 GCA_041302875.1 Ignavibacteria bacterium | reverse complement strand
TGAAGCGGGAGCAGGATTTCCGTCAGGCGCGTCGTGTCACGCTGGACGATATCTCGCAGCGGATCAAGGACGGTCAGATTCGCGATCTGCCGGTCATCGTCAAAGCGGACGTGGACGGTTCTGCGGAAGCGTTGGCGGATTCGTTGATGAAGCTCTCGACGAAAGAGGTGCAGGTGGTCGTCATCCACAAGGGTGTTGGCGGCATCTCCGAATCCGACGTCTTGCTGGCGTTGGCATCGAACGCGGTCATCATCGGCTTCCATGTGCGGCCGAATCTCAAAGCCCGCCAACTCGCACAGACGGAGGATGTCGACATCCGTCTGTATAGCATCATCTACGACGCCATCAACGACGTGAAGAACGCGTTGGAAGGCATGTTGGCGCCTACGGTCAGCGAAGAGATCACGGGAACCGTGGAGATCCGCGAGGTCTTCAAGATCTCCCGCGTCGGGACGATCGCCGGCTGCTATGTGAAGGATGGCAAGCTCAACCGGAACAACAAGGTGCGTTTGATCCGCGACGGTATTGAGGTGTGGCAAGGAACGCTCGCATCGCTGAAGCGGTTCAAGGACGATGTCCGCGAGGTCGAGGAAGGCTTTGAATGCGGCCTTGGTCTTGAAAACTACAACGACCTGAAGGTCGGCGATATCGTCGAGGCCTTCAAGCTCGTTGAGACGAAGCGAAAGCTTGACTAAGGAAGCGCCATGTCTGTTCGAACAGAGCGCGTCGCGTCCGTGATCAAAGCGGAGTTGGGAACCTTCTTCCAGCGGGAGTTTCCGATGGAGAATTTCGGATTCCTGACGGTGACCGAGGTACGCGTCACGCCCGATCTGCGGCAGGCCAAGGTGTTCATCAGCGTGTTCGGCGACGCAGACCGCAAGAAGCGGTCAATGCAGATGCTTGAGGACCGCAAACCCGAGATTCGTTCCGCGCTCGGTCGGGCGGTCCGACTCCGGTTCCTCCCCGAACTCGTCTTCATGCTTGACGAGACCATCGACCGGGCGATGAGCATCGAAAAACTGCTCAAGCAGATCCAGGATGAACGCGACGCGCGCGATGCGGGAGGTCAGAACGGTGCGCCAGGCGCCTGATTGGACCGCCGAGACCTTCCACGATCCAGGCGTTGTATTGTTCATTGACAAGCCGCTCGATTGGACCTCCTATCAGGTGGTGCGGAAGATCCGGGGATTGTTCAACGTGCGCAAGGCCGGTCACGCGGGCACACTTGACCCGAAGGCGACGGGATTGCTGATCGTCTGCACGGGAAAGATGACTCGCTCGATCGCCTCGTTCATGGACCAGGCGAAGGAGTATCGCGCGACGATTCAGATGGGGATCACGACGCCGAGTTTCGATCTTGAAACCGAGGTCATCGAACGGTGCACGATCAGCGGTGTGACCCGGGAAGCGGTGGATGCTGCGGCGTCCGGATTCGTCGGCGCGATCGAACAAACACCGCCGATGTATTCGGCCATCAAAAGGGATGGACGGCCGTTATATCACTACGCGCGAAGAGGGGAGACCGTTGAACGGACCCCACGAACGGTGCACATCACGGCGTTCGACATTGAAGCATACGACGCGCCGAACGTCATCGCCCGGATCGCCTGTTCAAAAGGGACTTACATCCGGTCGCTCGCGGATGATCTGGGACGACGGCTGGAATGCGGCGCCACACTGACGGCGCTCCGGCGAACAAAGATCGGAAGCCACGACGTCGCGGATGCGTGGTCGATTCAGGAACTTGAAGAACTCGCCCGGCAATTGGGCATTGTGAGACAGCGACGGCATGCGCATCCACCATCGGCTTGAAGACGTCGGATCACGCGGGCCGTCCTTCGTGACCGTGGGGATGTTCGACGGTGTTCATCTGGCGCATCGTGCGATCATCGAGCAGACGGTAGCGCGAGCGCAAGCGCATCAGGGACGCGCGATCGTGGTGACATTCGACCCGCACCCGAAAGAGATCATCGGCGATCCGTCTGCCGTCGAGTTGTTGACGACGCTTGACGAACGGACCACGCTGATCAGTGCTCTGGGCGTCGATATCTTGCTCGTCTTGCCGTTCGATCGCGACTTTTCGCGCATCGCGTTCCGGGAATTCACGCAGCGTTTCCTGGTCGAGGGACTTGGCGCTGTTGGTGTAATGGAAGGATATGATCATCACTGGGGCCGGAATCGTGAAGGCGATGTCGACGCGCTGAAGCAGCTGGGAGAAGAATTCGGTTTTTCGGTGTATGCGTCAGACCCGATCCGCGTCGGTGAAACGCTCGTCAACAGTTCCAATCTTCGTTCTTTGCTGCGAGACGGGAGTGTGGCAGAGGCGGCGCGGTTGCTTGGACGGCCATATTCCCTCACAGGCACCGTGGTCGAGGGGGACAAGCGGGGCCGGACATTGGGATATCCGACGGCGAACCTGGCCCTCCCGACGCCGAGAAAGCTGGTTCCGCGGAACGGCATTTACGTCGTCCGGGCTTTCGTGGAGAACAGGACGATCGGTGGGTTGCTCAGCATCGGTGTACGTCCGACATTCGGGGCTAACGGTCGCCGGATGATCGAAGTGCACCTGCTGGACTTTCAGGGCGACCTGTATGGCGAGACCCTGCGAGTTGAGATCCTGCACCGGATCAGGGACGAACAGAAATTCGATTCGCCGGAGGCGCTCGTGCGGCAAATGACGCTGGACGAGGCTGAAGGCCGGCGATTCATCAACGACTCTCTCATCACATCATAACGACAGACCAACCGATTGGTCAAAGGAGAAGCAATGGCAGTCACATCGGAACAGAAGAAGGAACTGATCGACAAGTTCGGCAAGAACCCGAAAGACACGGGGACGCCGGAAGTGCAGATCGCGATCCTGACGGCGAACATCAACAGCCTGACCCCGCATTTCGAGAAAGCGAAGAAGGATCACCACTCGCGACTTGGATTGCTCCGGATGGTCGGCAAACGCCGTCGGTTGCTGGACTATTTGATGAAAAAGGATGTCAACCGCTACCGGAAGATCATTCAGGAGCTTGAAATCCGCAAGTAACGCCCCGCAATGGGGGCGGCGCCGGAAAGTCCGGAACGCCGCACGCACGTAGGAGAAAGAACAACACTCATGAGTACACCGATCACAACAGAAGTCGAACTTGGCGGAAAGACGTTCACGTTCGAGACGGGACGATTTGCCAAGCAGGCACACGGCGCCGTCATGGTCCGCTACGCGGACACCATGGTTCTCGCAACCGTCGTCAGCGACACGGAAGCGAAAGAGGGGCAGGACTTCTTCCCTCTGCAGGTTGAATACCGGGAGAAGACGGCTGCAGCCGGCAAGATCCCCGGAGGATTTTTCAAGCGCGAAGGACGTCCTTCGGAGAAAGAGATCCTTTCCTCACGCCTCATCGATCGGCCTATCCGGCCGATGTTCCCTGCGAACTATCGCAATGAGACACAGGTCCTCGTCACCGTGTATTCGTCGGACTCACAGCATGACGGGGACATCCTGGGAGCCTGTGCCGCTTCTGCCGCGCTGATGGTTTCTGACATTCCATTCGACGGCCCGATCGCAGAGGTTCGAGTTGGCCGGATCGACGGCACGCTCATCATCAATCCGACGTTTGCCGAGCTTGAGAAGAGCGACATCGATCTGACCGTTGCCGGAACGAACGATTCGATCGTGATGGTCGAAGGCGAGTCGACCGAGATCTCCGAAGCGGAGATGGTGGACGCGCTCCGACTCGGACATGATGCGATCAAGATCTTGTGCGCAGCACAGGTGAAGCTCGCAACGATGGTCAATAGGTCCAAGCGGGCGATCGTCGTTCCGGCGATCCCGGACGGGATGAAGGATGACGTTCGTTCCCTGGCGTGGGAGAAACTCAAAACCCTGAGCCGAACCACGATGGCCAAGGAGGAACGTTCACAGGCGACGCATACAGTCTATGAGGATGTGACGAAGGCGCTTCTTGAAAAATATCCCGAACAGGAACTCCTGATCCATGAGTTGCTGCACGACCTGGAGCGGGACGCCATGCGCTGGACCATTCTCGACGACAAGAAACGCCTGGACGGGCGCGGGCTGACGGACATCCGGCCGATCACGATCGAGATCGGACTCCTGCCGCGCACCCACGGCTCAGCCCTCTTCACGCGTGGAGAGACGCAGAGTCTGACGTCGGCAACGCTCGGGACGAAGATGGACGAGCAGGTGCTCGAAGGACTCTTCCCGGACACGACCAAGCGCTTCATGCTCCACTATAACTTCCCCCCGTTCAGCGTGGGCGAAGTTGGACGCGTAGGCTCCGTCGGACGCCGTGAGATCGGTCATGGGAACCTCGCTGAGCGTTCGTTGAAGCGACTCATTCCAGCGGAAAAGGACTTCCCGTATACGATTCGGGTTGTCTCCGATATCCTGGAATCAAACGGCTCTTCCTCGATGGCGACGGTTTGCGCGGGAAGCCTTTCTCTCTTTGATGCGGGCGTTCCGATGGCACGGCCGGTTGCCGGCATCGCGATGGGCCTTGTGAAAGAGGGAGACAAAGTGGCGGTCCTCAGTGACATCCTCGGGAACGAGGATCATCTCGGAGATATGGACTTTAAGGTCGCCGGCACAACGAAGGGAATCACCGCCTTCCAGATGGACATCAAGATCAAGGGGATCTCGTTCGCGATCCTCGAGCAGGCGCTGTCGCAGGCGAAGGACGGACGGTTCCATATTCTGTCGATCATGAGCAGCGCGATCGACCAGCCGCGTCCTGACGTTTCGCAGTATGCCCCGCGGATGGAGACCATCAAGATCCCGGTCGACATGATCGGTCCCTTGATCGGTCCTGGCGGCAAGAACATCCGCAAACTCGTTCAGGAAAGCGGCGCCGAGATCAATATTGAGGACGACGGCACTGTCACGGTCGCCGCGGTCGAACGTTCTTCCGCCGAGAAGGCGCTGGCGGCAATTCGACGGATGACCGAGACTCCAGAGGTCGGAAAGGTGTACAAGGCGACCGTGAAGAAGATCACCGAGTTCGGTGCCTTCGTCGAGATCCTCCCCGGCAGGGAAGGCCTCGTCCATGTGTCGCAATTGGACGTCAATCGCGTCGAAAAGGTCGAAGACCTCTTGAAGCTGAACGACGAGATCGAGGTGAAGCTCATGCACATCGACGAGATGGGCAAGATGAGCCTGAGCCGTAAGGCGCTCTTGCCGGGAGGCGAGAATGCGCATGAGGAGATCCGGCGTCAGCGGGAAAAGAAGAAGGATGGCGGCCATTCGAAGCGGGACGGCGGACATCGCCCGCGTCACTGACCTCGTCCATTGATCGTACACGAACGTTCCCCGCATTCGCACCGGAGTCTGAATCTCCTCGGGCGGGTGCGGGGATTCGTATTATATGAGGCAGCATGACTCTAAAACCCTTGACAGGCAGCCATCGAGTACCTGGCGACAAGTCGATTTCGCATCGCGCGTTGCTCTTCTCGGCGTTGGCGGAGGGACGCTCGGTGATCTTAGGCTTATCGATGGGGGGCGATGCCCTCAGCACGCGATCATGTTTGGAAGCAATGGGAGTCAGCATTCGGTCGGTGGGCGAAACATTAGAGGTGACAGGCGCAGGGTTGCATGGGCTGAAGGAGGCTCCAGCCGCATTGGATGCAGGGAATTCCGGGACCACCATGCGGCTGCTCTCTGGCATTCTCGTCGGTCAGCGGTTTCCATCGACCATCACGGGCGACGATTCGCTGCGTCGCCGGCCCATGAAACGCATCATCGACCCGTTGAGGGCGATGGGGGGCATCATCGGCGGAAACGAGTCCGGCACGGCGCCGCTCCACATCGAACCAAGCCAGCAGCTGCATGGAATTGATTATGCCATGCCAATGGCGAGCGCTCAGGTGAAGTCCGCCATTCTGCTTGCGGGGCTCTATGCGGAAGGGATGACGAGCGTGCTGGAAGCGATCCCCACCCGCGACCATACCGAACGGATGCTCGGCCTTCGACGGTCGCGCACGACGGACGGAACGCGCGTCTCTGTCGAAGGAGGATCGCGAATCGCCCCGCGAGAGTATCGTATCCCCGGAGACCCTTCGGGGGCGGCCTTCCTTGTCGCCGCGGCATCACTGGTCGAAAACTCGGAGATCACGATCAGCGACATTTGCTTGAATCCTTCCCGCATCGCCTACC
>JBFYQI010000476.1:0-9925 GCA_041302875.1 Ignavibacteria bacterium | reverse complement strand
CGTTGAGGTGCCAGTCGAACTGATGGTCGTACGATCGCCAGCGGTTGATGCGGTCAGTCCCCCATTTTTCCCATGGGTCAACATTGGGTTGAAGGCTTCCGATGCGGAGCGGCGTTCCGCGCTCCTCCTCGACGGTGCGCATGCGCCAGGTGCCGTAGGCCCATGGCACAGCAAAGATCGCGGCCAGCCCGACGGCCGCCCAACGCAACTGTCTTCCTCGCCACGCCCACGCCCGCGTGCTGAGGTTCATCATCACAACGTACGTAAGTCCGTTGAATGCGAGCACGAGCGCCGACAGCCCATAGGTCGATGTGAATTCGGCGATCTGAGCCCGCGCGAGATCGTACGCCTGCGAGTTTCCCAACGTGATCCACGGAAAGGAGAGTTCACCGAGTGAGTGAACATACTCGAACGCAACCCAAAAGACGCCGAATGCCGCAACGCCCCACGCACGGCCGAGGCGATTCCACACCCAGCGTGCACCCATGATGCTCGGGAAATAGAACAACGGATGAATGACGAGCAACGCACCCCCCGCAGCCATCATCCACGGGTCGCGCAGATGGATGAATCCTCCCGTCCACGACAGCGTGAGGACATGGAGGACGAACAGGAACAGATAACTCGTTCGCGCGAGGTGGAGCGCCGTCTGTGCCCGCTCCATCAGAAGCAAGACGGGAATGAACGCGACGTATGCGAGTGTGTAGAATGGCGATGGGGGGAATGCGAATCCCAGCATCGCTCCCCCCGCGACGGCGAGGGCCGCATCATTCCAAGTGAACGGTTGACGGATGCGCGAGGACGTGCGTTGCTTCATTGTGCGCTCCGTCTGAGGTCTTTTCTGCTCCAGGCTCGGTCAAGTGCGTTGAACAGCACCAGCACTGCGCCTCCGCACGCCAATCCGATGACCGCTCCGCCGAGGATGTCGAGCGGATAATGGACGCCGACATAGATGCGTGAAAACGCCACAACGGCGGCGAAGCCGAAGAACCACCACACCCCCCGCGGGATGAACCAGGCGAGGACGAGCGCACCTGCGAAGTTGTTCACGGCATGCGACGAGGGGAATGAGAATCCGCTTCCGCAGTCGACAAGCAGCCGCACGTTCGCCAGCATGTGACAAGGCCGGGGTCGCTCGAACCAATGCTTGATCACCGAGCTGCTCAGTTGATCACTGACCGCAATGGTGACGATGAGCAGCACTGCAGCCCACCGAACAGATCGATCCCCCTTCACCAGCATCCAGAGGATGATGACCGCCACCAGAACCAAGACGATCTTCTGCTTGTTGAGATCGGTGAGAAACGGCATCAGCAGGTCGAAGACAGGATTCGCGAGTCCGTCATTCAGAAACCGCAACAGGGAGACATCAATTGCCTGGAGGATATCCATCATACGCTATTGCGGGGTGCCCGTTTTCGGTCTGGTGAAATGCCGCAGGAGCAAAGCACCCGCGACGACGAGGAGGACAACCGTGATCACTTCTCCGTACGTCTTCAAATAGACAAAGATCGACCGCCAATTCTCTCCGAGTTGCTTTCCGCCATACAGCAGGAGCGCATTCCAAACCAGCGCGCTGAGGAAGGAAAGGAGTGTCACTTTCAGCAATGGAAGCTCGGCGATGCCAACGAAGAATGAGACCACCGCACGGGTCCCTGCGAGAAAACGGTTTGCGACCACGACCCACGATCCATACCTCTTGAACCACGCTTCGACCTTGTGCACTTGGTCCAGCGGCAGGAATGGAATTCGCCCCGATTCGAGGATCTTGTCCCCGAACCAATCGCCGATCTTGTACATCGTCAGGAATCCCAGTGTGCTCGCCGTCGATGTGACTATGAGTGCCGTCACGAAGTCCACTCGGCCGAGTCCCGCCATGGAACCGACCGCCACGACGACGAAATCCGAGGGGAACGGAGGAAAGATGTTCTCGATGTAGGCAATGGCACAAACGACGACATACACCCAAAACGGATCCAATCCGGAGACGAACGCGACCAATTCTTCCATCATCGCTTCCTTCTCGAGACCACCAACGCGACCGCCAAGGCGGCACACCCTTCTGACCGACCGATACTGCCAAGTTTCTCGTTCGTTGTCGCCTTGATCGAAACGGACTCGCGTGCGATCCCGGCAGCACCGCTCACACACGAGACCATCCGGTCAACGTAGGGTGCGATCTTGGGTGACTCAAGGATCAGCGTGGAATCGATATTTCCGATCTCAAATCCGGATGACCGCACCAAATGAGCGACCTGTTTGAGCAACTCGACACTTGAGACTCCTCGATACCGTTCATCGGTGTCGGGAAAATGACGACCGATATCTCCCAGCGCCGCCGCTCCGAGCAATGCGTCGCAGATCGCGTGCAGGAGCACATCCGCGTCGGAGTGGCCCAGCAGACCGCGATTCGAGGGGATCTCCACGCCGCCGAGGATCAGTTTCCTCTCCTCGGAAAACCGGTGGACATCGTAGCCCAATCCGATTCTGGGAAGCATGCGGGAACTTGGTACGCGAGGACGGCGTGCTGCGGGTTTTCGCTTAGCGGATCTCGAACGTGGGTTGGCGATGGCGAGCCTCCTGCCATTCAACGGTCTGTTTTCGGACGTGAGCCGACCGGGGGCCCTGCCGAACAATACTGAGAAATTCATCGAGCACGGGACGACTCGCTTCAGCTTCGATCTCCACCGAGCCATCGTTCCGATTCCGGACGAAGCCCCGGATTCCCATGGCAACAGCTTTCGCCGAGACGAAGTACCGAAATCCAACACCCTGGACCAGTCCCTCGACGACGATGCGGACAGAGCAGTCTTCCATTCCGCAAATAATACGATGGAAGCCGTTGAAATGCAACGCGTTTCAGCCTGTTCCGGCATTTCGCGAAGAGGAACTTCTCTGTTTGCGGTTCAGCCAATATTTCGGTACATTGCTATACTTTGGAGCAAGTTTCCGCGATAACATAAAGAGAATTATGTCCCGACCGCTGAATATCCTTTTCGTATCAAGCGAAGTCGACCCGTTTGCCAAGACCGGCGGACTCGCAGATGTCTCCAGCGCCCTCCCCAAAGCCATCAAGGATCTTGGTCACGAGATCCGGATCATGATGCCCCGCTATCGCTTCATCGGCGAGCGGAAGTATCGCCTGCACGACATCATTCGATTGAAAGATATTCCCATCCCGATCGGGAGCAATTCCGCCCTTGGGAACGTCAAATCTTCATTCATCAGCAATCTTAAGGACAAGGTCCAGGTCTATTTTCTGGATAATGAGGAGTATTTTGGCCGGGACGGCATCTACCAGAGCCCCTCGACAAAGAAGGATTACAAGGACAACGATGAGCGGTTTATCTTCTTCTGCCGTGGCGTACTGGAAACGCTGAAACGCCTCGGGTGGCAGCCCGACATCATCCACTGCAACGACTGGCAGACAGGCCTCATCCCCGCGTACTTGAAAACTCTCTATAAGGATGATTCGTTCTTTAAGAACGTTCGGAGCGTATTCACGATTCACAACATGGCCTATCAGGGTTCCTTCCCTGCCGAATCCTTCGTAAAAACAGGGCTTCCGAAGGACTTGTACCATCCGGAGGGGGTCGAAGCGTATGGACAGTTCAACTTCCTGAAGGCTGGATTGTTCTTCGCCGACAGCATTACGACGGTCAGCGAGAAGTACGCCCTCGAGATCTGCTCATCGGAAGACATGGGTGCCGGACTCCAGGGGCTTTTGTCCGCACGCAAGAAGGACCTTCATGGAATCGTGAATGGCGTCGATGTGCATGTCTGGAATCCTGCGAACGACGAATTCATCTATCGGAAGTACGACTCAAAGTCCCTCGAGGCGAAGTCGGAGAACAAGCTGGCCTTGCTCCAGAAATTTGGACTAGAGTACCTGGAGTCACGGCCGGTCATCGGCGCCATTAGCCGACTGGTCGATCAGAAGGGCTTCGACATCCTGCTCGACGTCCTTGAAGATGTGATGAAGCTCGACGTCCAGTTCGTCATGCTCGCTGCCGGCGAAAAGGAATATGAGAAGAAGTTCGAGGCGTTTCACAAGAAGCACCCCAAGCGCATGGGCCTTCTCCTCGGCTACGATGAAGAACTCGCGCACATGATCGAGGCCGGGTGCGACATGTTCCTCATGCCCTCGCGGTATGAGCCGTGCGGATTGAATCAGATGTACAGCATGCGCTACGGCAGCGTGCCGATCGTCCGCGCAACCGGCGGACTTGACGACACCGTGGACGACTATGCAGGGAACGGCAAGGGAACCGGTTTTAAATTCGAAAAGTACGACGGCAAAGAGCTCTACAAGGCGATCCATCGCGCCGTCAAGGTGTTTCAGCAGCCCGAGGAATGGAAGAAGATCATGCGGAACGGCATGGTGCAGGACTTCTCCTGGGAAAACTCGGCACGGAAGTATCTCAATCTCTACAAAGATCTCCTGAAGCAGTAGGATCCGCGGTCCGGTCCAGTCCGCCGGCTGACGGCATCTGCGCATCGATGAGCATCTCCCCGATTGTAGAGTCATTTCTCGGCCTCACAGTGAACAGCGGATCCTCATGTACACTCGAATCACATCGCTTGTATTTATCGCACTGACTTTGCTCGGCTGCTCGGACGATCCGTCGTCCATCGGTTCGAGTTTGCTCCCCTCCGGAGACTATCCGAACATCACAGTCGATACGCTCTACGCGACGGCTCACGCGTCTCCCTACGCCTTGCCGACGACCCGCTCCTCCGACCGGATCCTTCTCGGGAACACCGGTTCGATCCAGGCGTGGAGCATGCTCCAATTCCTTGGATTGCCCGATAGTCTCTCCACGATCACGATCACACGAGCGTGGGTTGAGGTGTCAACCTCGTATCACTACGGTGACTCCCTTGCCCCCGTTTCTTTCACGATTCATCGCGGAACCGGCAGTTGGCTCGGCGATTCCCTCACCTGCGATAGTCTGATCTCGCAACCCTCGTCGTATTTCGACCCCGTTCCGTTCGCTTCCATTTCCTCCGGAGCCGTGCCGGACACGGGCTGGTTCCGTTTCGAGATCCCGGACACTGCGCTCATCCATCAATGGATCGCTGCGTCATCCGACACGAATGCGACCAATCTTGGTATCATTCTCAAACCGACAAACTCCTCTGTCGTAAAGGGGTTCTGGTCGTTCAATTCGCTCGAAACGACGCTCGCGCCCAAACTCATCCTCGAATGCCAGATCGATGGCGCAACTGTCGAATACTCTCATCAATCCGGTACGGCACGCTATTGCGCGACCGCCCCGGAAGGGACGATCCTTCTTGATCCTTCCCGTATCTATGTGCAAAGCGGCATCGCGTACCGCGGACTGGTGACGTTCGATGTGTCATCCATCCGACGGGGCGTCGTGATCAACCGGGCGCTGTTTGAGCTGACGCTCGACGCCTCCGCGAGCGATCGGACGGGCCTGGTTCCCGATTCGCTGTATGCCTACTACGTGAGCGAAACCGGCGCGATCGTCGCAGAATCATATCGACTAAGCGGCGGCGGCACGCTCAACAATGAGCGGTTTTACCAGTTCGACGCCCGTGACTACGTTCAACAGTGGCTCGCATATCCCGCACTTCCCAAGCAGGTGACCGTGACCGCTGTCAGCGAACTTGGCACGCTCGATCGCTTCGTCTTCTACGGCTCTGAGGCACCGATCCATCTACGCCCGCGATTGCGCGTGACGTACTCATCCATTCATCAGTAATCGTCGAAGAACCGCAATGCGCCGATCGATCTGTTGCACCCTTCTGTTCTCGTTCTGCATCGTTCTCCCTCCTGCATATGCGGGGGGCTCGATCTATTCACGATATGGCATCGGCGATCTCCTTACCTTCTCCGGGGGCCGATCGTATTCCTTCGGCGGAGCCGCAGCGGCCCTGATCGGGGACGGATTCATCAATCGGCTCAACCCTGCCGGCGTTGCCCGCATTCAGTACACCCGGTTCTCTGCAGGATTTGAGTACACGCAACTCACCACGAACGCCGACGCCGGAAGCGTGCGCGATGGCATCGGACGCTTTCAAGGGGCAGCATTCGCGATCCCGATCGATACGGCGAACGGCATCGTGCTCACGCTGGAATCGACTCCGTACAGCAGCGTGAACTACTCCGTCACCTCTTCTCAATCCACCGACATTGCCAGTTCAACGCAGACGTTCTTCGGCAAAGGAGGCATTTCCTCCCTCGCCGTTGGATCCTCCGTGACGCTCGTGCAGAACGTGCATGCCGGCGCGAAGCTCTCATTCCTGTACGGACGTACGCGTCAATACTCCGACCTTGATTTCGCGACGAGCGGTTTCGCCGACAGCGAGTTCGACCGGTCCCGATACTACTCAGGATTCGGATTCACGGGAGGCCTCCTCTTCGAGAACGTCGGATCGTTGCTTAATACTGCGGGACTCAACCCCCTTTCGCTGGGCATCGTCTACCAGCCTCGCGTTTCGATGGACGTTCGCGATGAGGAATACATCGCCATTCTCGATTCCACGATCGAACGAAGCGGCTCGATGGACCTGCCGGCATCCCTGGTTATCGGTGCATCATACAAATTCACCGACCGGTACCTTGTGACCGCCGACGTTCAATTCCAGGACTGGAGCACAGCCTCGACCTTTGGTACAACAGCCGGCGAGCTTCAGGCCTTGACCCGGTTCGCGGGGGGACTCGAGATCGCCCCGGAGCGAACCGGCACGAGCTTCTTCGGACGCACATTGTATCGCTTCGGTGCCTATCACTCCACGGGCTATGTGCAGCTGAACGGCAGCGACATCAGTGAAACAGGCTTCACTGCCGGACTCGGCCTTCCCATCTCTCCCGAAAGCCGGCTCAATCTTGGTTTGCAGCTCGGATTCCGCGGCACCACGTCGAATGGACTCTTGAAGGACACGATCGTGCGGTTTTCGCTCGGCATTTCCGCCAGCGAGTTGTGGTTCATGACATTCGAAGAAGAATGAAATCCTCCCTCGATGGAAGATCACACATGATCGCCTTAGGCAGCGACCACGCCGGCTACGACTACAAAGAGAAACTCAAGGTCCTCCTGAAGGATCTCGGTCAGGCTTACAAGGACTTCGGTCCCGAGACCGCGGACGCCGTCGACTATCCGGACATTGCCGCGCGTGTTTCTGAAGCGATCAGAGGAGGGGAATGCACTTCAGGAATTCTCATCTGCGGAACGGGGATCGGCATGTCCCTCGCGGCCAACAAATTCCCCGGCATTCGCGCTGCAGTCTGTGAATCCGTCACAAGCGTCCGACTCGCCCGCGCCCACAATGATGCGAACGTGTTGACATTCGGCGCCCGCGTCATCGGTTGGGAGGTCGCGATGGACCTCATACGCACGTTCGTCTCAACTCCATTTGACGGCGGCGATCGTCATCGTCGACGCATCGCGAAGATCGACGAGATCGCGAATACCCGGAAGCAGGATGGAAGGAATCGAACATCATGAAGACCCTCGCGTCGTCCGACCCCGCTGTCTTTGCGGCCATCCGCGGCGAAGTGAATCGCCAGAACACCAAGCTTGAGTTGATCGCATCGGAGAACTTTGTCAGTCTTCCGGTGCTCGAAGCGCTCGGAAGCGTCCTTACGAACAAGTACGCCGAAGGATATCCGGGAAAGCGCTATTATGGCGGATGCGAATTCGTTGATGAAGCCGAAAACCTTGCGCGCGATCGGGTGAAGCAGCTCTTCGGCGCCGAGTATGCGAACGTCCAGCCGCATTCCGGTTCGCAGGCGAACATGGCGGTGTATTTCTCATTCCTCAAACCGGGTGACACCGTTCTCGGCATGAACCTCTCGCATGGAGGCCATCTGACCCACGGATCGCCTGTGAACTTTTCGGGGCAGTTGTACCGCTTCTTCGCCTACGGCGTCACGCCTGAAACCGGACGGATCGACTACAATGAGGTGGAGACGATCGCGAAACGTGAGAAGCCGAAGATGATCACCGTCGGCGCAAGCGCGTATTCTCGCAACATCGACTACGCAGCATTCCGAACGATCGCAGACAGCATTGGCGCATTCCTCTTCGCCGACATTGCTCATCCGGCAGGACTCATCGCTGCCCGGCTCCACAACGATCCCCTTCCCCATTGTCATGTCGTCGCTTCGACCACGCATAAGACATTGCGCGGTCCGCGCGGCGGGCTGATCCTCCTTGGGAAAGACTGGGCAAATCCGTTCGGACTGGTGGCTCCGAAATCAGGCCGCGTGAAGATGATGTCCGAGCTGCTCGACTCCATGGTCATCCCCGGCATTCAGGGTGGACCCCTGATGCACGTGATCGCAGCCAAAGCGGTCGCCTTCGGCGAGAATCTGAAGCCGGAATTCCGTTCTTACGCTGAACAGATCATCAAGAACGCTCAAGCGCTCTCCTCGGCCCTGGTCAAGCGCGGGTACACGATCATTTCGGGGGGGACCGACAATCACCTCATGCTCGTGGATCTCCGTAACAAGAACGTTACAGGCAAGGAAGCCCAGGAGGCATTGGACCTGGCCGGGATCACCGTCAATAAAAACGCGGTCCCCTTCGATGACAAATCGCCGCTGATCACCAGCGGCATCCGAATCGGAACTCCGGCCATCACGACACGCGGCATGTCCGAGATGCAGATGGACCTGGTCGCCGAGTTCATCGACCGTGTGATCTCGAATCGGACAAATCTTGCGGTTCTCAACCAGATCAACAGCGAAGTACAGCAATTGTGCTCCGCATTCCCTCTCTATCCCGCGCTCGGATAGCGATTCGAGTCCCCTATGCTCCAGCGTTTCCTGCGACGCGCGACCGCCGATGCCGACTCGGCCGAGATGACATTCTTTGACCATCTGGAAGAACTTAGATGGCAGATCATCAAGGCAATGATCGGCTTCATCGTGGCGATGACGGGCTGCATCGTCTACGCTGAGTTCCTTGTCTCCGAGGTCCTGCTGAAGCCGATTCGCGCAGTCGGCCTGAAGCTCCAGGTCCTTTCTCCCTACGGGAAGGTCATGCTCTACATGGAGACCGTGATCGTTGCGGGACTCATCATCAGCATGCCCTGGATTCTCTGGTCGCTCTGGCGCTTCATCGCGCCCGGGCTTCTGCCACGCGAACGCCGCTACGTGTCGCGCATCGTTGCCTTGACATCGCTCTGCTTCTTCTCCGGCGTCAGCTTTGCTTACTTTGTGCTCGTCCCCGCCGCGCTTTCGTTCTTCTCGACGTTCGGCGATCCGACTATCGAGTTGAATATCGCGGTCGATCAGTACGTCAGCTTCATCCTCGCGCTCATCATTGGTGCTGGACTCGTCTTCGAACTCCCGATGGTCTCGTACTTTCTGACCAAGATGGGGATCCTGACGCCGGCGTTCCTCCGACGCTATCGCCGCCACGCCATCGTGGTCATTCTGATCATCTCAGCCGTCGTGACCCCCTCCCCCGACATCGTGACCCAGGTCCTGCTGGCATTCCCGCTCTTCGTCCTGTATGAGGTGAGCATCTTCATATCGAAATACTCCATGCGACGCACCGCGTCGGATGCCGGCCAAACTCCGGAGAGTGCATGATGGATCGGATCCCCAATCTCGACCGCCTCAGACGGCCCGTCACGCGCGAGCTCAAAGGATTCGAATCCCATTTTCGTGAGGCAATGACCTCTCGTGTTCCCCTGGTTGACCTCGTCGCCCGCTATATCATTCGCCAAAAGGGGAAGCGTGTCCGTCCGATGCTTGTGCTCCTGAGCGCAAAACTGTGCGGCGCCGTCACCACCGCGACGTACCGCGGGGCTACGTTGATCGAGATCCTGCACACGGCAACATTGGTCCACGATGATGTCGTCGACGACGCGAACACGCGTCGGGGCCTTGCCTCCATCAACGCTGTGTGGAAGAACAAGGTCGCCGTGCTCATGGGGGACTATCTTC
>JBFYQI010000453.1:0-2751 GCA_041302875.1 Ignavibacteria bacterium | reverse complement strand
GCCATCAATCCCGGCTTGTTGTCCTTGTACTTCGGCAAGGTCAATTGATACGGCGGACCCACCTTTCGCTTGTCGAACAGATGACAAGCCGAGCATCGCGTGTTGTAGATGTCTTCGCCGGTTGCACTTGCGGCACTGATCCCAAGCGAAGCCTTGAGTTCTTCGGTGGCGCGGGTGTGAACCATCGCCAGCGTCTCCGCATGTGTGCGCGTTGCATATCCCAACGCAATGTAGTCGCTCAGCACAAGCGTGGCGCCGCCGCAGAGGAGAAAGAAAAGCGCATACGCCGTCGAGGCTGGAATGGCGTTGCGGATGAAGGCATACAGGAAATGCGCGGCGAGGAACAGGAGCACGACCGCCAGCCCCGCAAGGCCATACACGATCCCGGCAAGGGAGGCTCCGGGAAGCAACGCAAGCTGCAGAAGAATGAACACCGGTAGAACGACGAGCCCCGCGACCGACAATAGCACGCCATACCGCCGGGCGAGTTGGGCCGATGCTTCGTCTTCGCCAAGCTCGTCACGTTTCCAGAGAAACATGATGTAGAGCGTTCCAATTCCAGTGGCAGCGGCCGCGAATGCCAGAAAGAGGCCGATGCGCAGCCACACAATAGGCGTCAACAGAACGCTGAAGATTGACCCCGCGCCGGACCAGAGAGCCGGATCGATCGACACGGAAAGCGCGGCGACATACAAGTACACTGCGATGAAGAGGCAGAAGACGCCATACGTGCCAAACCGGACGTGCGCGTGCAGATTCGATGAACGATACGAATCGATGTCCCCTTCGATGTTCCCCTCGTGCTTTCGCATCAGCGCGCCGTACGCTTCCAGCAACCCCTGCACACGGAACGTGTAGCGGTATGCATAGAGCAGCGAAAGTCCCGCAAAGAGAAACAGAAACCCGAATGCCGCGAGCGTGACGGCGATCGAGGCGGTTCGCTGAAGGATCTGCGCGAGCGAGAAGACGAGGGACAATCCCGGGATGACGCCGAGGAACGCGATCAAGCTCTTGCTGGCAAAGGCAGTCTCCGCGAGCGTCCGCGCAAGTTGGAGCGCTGCGGCGTTTCCATGTTCCCGTCCGTCCCGGCTCAGGCGGCGCGAGAGAACCGCGGTGCCAAGCGCAATGCTCAGATACGGGATGAAGACGAGCGCGCTCAGTGCCGCAAGCAGCACCACGAGATGAAAGTGCTCCAACGATTGGGGAAGCGCAAGGTCTTTCAGGAAGTCCATAGGCGGATCACTTCGTGTTGGACGCCGCGGTCAGCGGCGAATATGACTTCGATTGTTTTGCGGACATATCGGCGTACCACGCTTCGAAGGCGGCGGTGTCCTTCGCAATGACCTTCGTGTACATGTACGCATGGTTCAAACCGCAATACTCCGCGCATGCGATATCATACGCCGCGACCTTGTTCACCGTGAACCACATCTGGTTGCCCCGGTTGGGAATGACGTCCTTCTTGATGCGGAACGCGGGGATGTAGAATGAATGGTTCACGTCGATCGAGCGTAGGTCCAGCTTCACCGGTGCGTTCACCGGAACGAGCAGCGTGTCCGTGGTGACGCCGTTCGGATACTCGAACGTCCACTTCCACATCTGCCCGGTCACCTTCAACGGAATCGCATCCTCGGGGATCGCCGCCTGCATCAGATAGCCCTTCCAGCCGAGATAGAACATCCCCATGAACAGGATGAGCGGTATGACCGTCCATGTGATCTCGAGCGGGATGTTCCCCTCAATGTTCGTCGGATGCGGATTCCGCTTCCGGCTGTAGCGGATCACAAAGGCGACCATGGCGACGAGCAGTCCCACGAGCACCAGCAGGGAAACGCCGCTGATGAGGAGGAACGTCGTATCGACATAGTCGGAAAATGGCGAGGAGCCTTCAAACATGGTCCGATGTCCTGGTCAATGGAACGCGTAATCGAAGAACAGCAGGATAAAGAAAATGGCAAGCGTCGCGAGGGCGATCACGACGAACCAGCGAAACATCCGGTGCTCGAACTTCAAGTGCATGAAGATGTTCAGCACCAGCGTCGACTTGATGGCCGCAATGACGAGCGCGGTGACGATGACCCAGCGCCCCAGGTCAATGCCGGCCAGCGCAACGGTAATGCCCGTGAGCGCAAGCAACCCGAGCCAAATGAGGACGTACTGCCCGTAGCTGACGACGTGCGGTGCGTCGTGCGAATGTTGATCGTTGTGGTCCATGCGCGCGCTTTAATGAATGAGATAGAACAACGGGAACAGGAAGATCCAGATGATGTCCACAAGGTGCCAATACAATCCGCCCAGCTCGAGGCGGACGGCGTTGTCCTTGGCGATGCGTCCGCTCGCGATGAATCCCATCATGACCGCGAGGATCGCCATGCCGATGATGACGTGCACCGCGTGAAGTCCGGTCATGACGTAATACAGCCCGAAGTAGATGATCTCGCCTGGTGGTTTGCTTAGCAGGACTTCCGATTGCGGGAAGAGGCCGACCTCGAACTTGTGGCTCCACTCAAAGTACTTGTTGACCAGAAATGCGAGCGCGAGCACCTGCGTCATGCCCAGCATGATCTGCGCAAGGTGCTTCTTCCCTTCCTGGATCGCCGTGATGGAGAGCGCAACGGTGAGACTGCTTGTCAGCAGGATGATGGTGTTCACCGTTCCGACGAGAGCGTCGAGCTCGATCGCTGCCAGCTTGAACTCGTTCGGGTACTGCAGACGGTACACCGCGTACGCGAGAAACATCCCCCCGAACAG
>JBFYQI010000446.1:0-4256 GCA_041302875.1 Ignavibacteria bacterium | reverse complement strand
TGCCCCCTCGGTCCATGCCTCGACACTGTGCGCGAATCCTTGTTCGAACAAGCGACGATATGCGTCGATGATGTCTTCCGAGATCCATGTCTCGGGACGTGCGCTGCATGCTCGGATGACCTGCTCGAATGCCGAGTTCCATCGGACCGTGAAGCGATCGGCCCTGATGCTGTGTCTCAAACTCCGGCTGATCCGCAGGCCGTCCAGCTCGATGATCGCCCGTGGATCCGGCGAATACCAGCAGATCTCCCCTGTTGAGCTGTCTGCCATCGGGAAGTAGCCGGTGGCATACGCACCGAGGAGAAAGTCGGGATCAAGGACATACGACGGATCTCTATCGCCCGTGCTAATCTCCAACGAGCACCACCACCTTCCCCACGCTCGCGCGCGACTGCAGGCATGCCTGGGCATTTGCAATGCGTTCGAACGGAAATGTCGCCCCGATCACGGGCTTCAGTATGTTGCGCTGATAGAGATCCAACAGCGCCGATGCCGCGGCATTCAGCTCGTCGGTCTTCGACGCCAGGAAGAACAAGTTGAAGGCATGCAGCGAGATGTTGCGCGAGGGCCAGGTATATGCAAGCGGAAGCCGCATCGCCCATGCTTCTCGTGCCGCGCGGAACCAGTTCATGCGTCGCGGCCCAGCGGCGGCGGCAAAACCGTACAAGACGTATCGCCCCATCGGCGCGAGCAAGCGCCATCCGCGCTTGAAGATGCGTCCGCCGACGGAATCGTAGATCACATCGGCACCGTATCCATCGGTCGCCGAGCGGACCACGTCCGCAAAATCTTCCCGCGTGTAGTCGATGACGTGATGCGCACCAAGTGAACGCGCGAGCTCCAGCTTCTCTTTCGAACCTGCCGTCGCAAAGATCTCAGCCCCTCGATGTGCCGCCAATTGCACGGCCACTGTTCCAACGCCCCCCGCGGCCGCATGGATCACGACACGCTCTCCTTTGCGTACACCCGCCAAGGTCACAAGACCATGCCAGGCAGTCAGCGAGGTGACCAGGAGCGAAGCAGCGGTCTCCCAACTGAGTTCAGCAGGGATAGGAAATGCGTGCGTTGCGGAAACGCAGACGTACTCTGCATATGCGTTGAAGGGTGTGAATGCGATGACGCGTTCCCCAACCGACCGATCGCGTACATTCGCGCCGCATCGTTCGATCTCCCCTGCGACCTCGATGCCCGGCGTGAACGGCGGACGCGGCACGCCCGGATAGAGCCCCATCCGTGCGAAGACATCGGCAAAATTGAGTCCGATGCTTCGCACACGAATGCGGACCTGCATCGGTGCGGGATCCGGGGTGGGAACTTCCCGGATGCGGAGTACTTCAGGTGGGCCGTACGCCGTGACGACCGCGGCTTTCATCAATCGCCGAAGGTTGTGCCAACCGCGCGGGCAGAAAGAATGAGCTGAGAATCGAGCGGGACCGTCCGAAGCTTCAGGATCGCCTCTTTGACCGGCACCGCCGTCACCTCGTTGCCGCGCAGGCTGACCATGTAGCCCCATTTCCCTTCTGATGCGATCTGCAGCGCCATCGAACCGTACTTCGTCGCGAGAATCCGATCATACGGTGAAGGACTTCCACCCCGGAGGACATGGCCCAGAACGACGACGCGGGTTTCGAGTCCGGTCGCTTCCTGGATCCGCGCGCCGACCAGCTCTCCGATGCCGCCGAGTCGGATGGGATCTGTACGTTTCTTGTCCGTTTCCTTCACTACGACTTCGCCGTCGGCCGGCTTCGCACCTTCGGCGACACAGATGATGCTGAACCGGCTTCCTCGCTTGCTGCGCAGGAGAACATGCTCGAACACTCTGTCCCAGTTGAACGGGATCTCGGGAATGAGGATCACGTCCGCACCGCCAGCGACGCCCGAACCCAGGGCGATCCAGCCCGCGTAGCGGCCCATCACCTCCACGACCATGACGCGGTGATGCGCGGATGCGGTCGTATGCAGCCGGTCGATCGCCTCGGTCGCCACGGTGAGCGCCGAATCGTAGCCGAACGTCACGTCGGTCGCGGACAGATCGTTGTCGATCGTCTTGGGAACCCCGACGAAATGGAGGCCCATATCCGCGAACTTGTCAACGATATGCATTGTGCCATCGCCCCCGATCGCGATCAAGGCATCGAGATGCCAATCCTTGTAGTTGTGGATCGCATGACTCGAGTAATCGAGCACTTCGATCCCTTTTGGTGTCTCGACCGGGAACATGAACGGATTTCCCTTGTTCGATGTGCCGAGGATCGTCCCGCCGACGTTCACGATTCCCCCAACATCTTTCGGCGCCAGCTCACGCATGCGCCCTTCAACCAATCCCTCGAAGCCGTCCACAATGCCGACGACCGTCGCGCCGAAATATGTCATGGCCGGTTTAGCGATGCTACGGATGACCGCATTCAATCCCGGGCAATCACCGCCTCCGGTGAGAATTCCAACTCGTTTGAGACCGCTCTTTTTCATTTGGCTCTCCATTTGAACCGGGAATCATTCCCGCTCAACTAAAAAGATAGCAAAAAAAGACCAGCCTTTCCAGAACCCCTTCTGAACACAAAAAGCCCCGTTTGCATTGTGCGAACGGGGCTTTGTGGTTGCGAGGATGCGCGAATGAGCTTACGCGTCGGCGGGGTTTCCCTGTCCTTGCACCCGTTCGCCCAACCAGGCGCCGAGCAATGTGAAGAGGAACCCGATGGCCAATCCTTTTACGACGTCCGGAACGGCGACGTGCATCGAGATCATCACTTCCAGGAAGATCCAATCGAGGACGGCGATGAAGAGTCCCGCAACGGCCGGCTCTTTGATGGTACTGCCGGGGGACTTGACGCCAACGATGAAACCCGCCACGATGAAGCTGATGAGGAACGCGAACAGTTCGAGTGTCAGGTTGAACTTGAAGAACGGCGCAAGCAGGAAGACGAACAGGACATTCAATGCAAAGCCGATGACAACCGCCACGATCACCCACTTCCAGAGGAAGTGCTTCGCATGTTTCTCATACTCCTTGTCCGCATCCCCCTGCAGCTTTTCACCCACCCATCCGCCGACCAGCGAGAACACGACCCCGAGCGCAAGCATCACCAGATTCTCCGTGGCGGTGAAGTCCGTCTTCACCTCGACCATTCCCACCACGCTTCCTTCCGCTTGCGTCGAAGCCTGGTTTAGCGTTTCCGCCGAGGGGTTTGTGGCGGTCTGCGGACGCGCAAGCGACACGACCGTCAAGATGATCAACGAAACCAGGAGACCGCCGAGTCCGGCCTCTTTGATCGTGATCCCCGGGGAGAAGTAGCCGATCACGATCCCCGTCACGATGAACCCGACGAGCATCACCAATGCCCGGATCTGGATACTGGGGAAAACGGGGGCGATCACGTAGTACGAGGCTCCGACGATCAACAATCCGGCGACAACGGAGAAGGCGACCCATTTCCAGTGAAGGCCTGCTTCGTGGTGGCGTGTGTTCGACATGCGCGTCTCCTTGCAAGAATGGAACGGTGATGAACTCAGAATGAAAGATGGTAAAGGTACGAATATTCGTTCTGCAAAATCAACTCCCTACTCCGACGGGGGGAGGGCTGTTTGTCCTCCTTCTCCCGGTAACGACTGAACCATCCGGAAGCGCTCGGAGAATTGACCCAGCATCTTGTCGGCCTTGTCGTAGTTGTTCTTGGCGTTGTTGAGCTGAGACCCGAGCGTATCAAACACATCCGAGAACTTGTGAAGTTCTGAACTGAGCCGGGAGAGGTTTTCGAAGATCTGCCGGGCGCTCTGTTCGATCTGCATCCCCCGGAGTCCAAGCGCGATCACGCGCAGATAGGCATAGAGGCTGTTCGGGGATACGGGAACGACGCGGCGTTCCGTCGCATATCCATGCACTCCTTCGTCCACGCCCCCTTCATCTTTAATGATGATCTCGTAGTAGATGTTCTCCGCGGGGATATACATCAGCGCAAAGTCGAACGTTCCCTCGTCCGGAAGGATGTATTTCGTCGCGATCGCGTCGATATGCTTCCTGACGTCGCTGCGGAACGCCCGAGCCGCGGCCGAGCGGTCCTGGTCATTCTGCGCTTCCGTGAGTCTCCGGAAATTCTCCAGCGGGAATTTCGAATCGACCGGAACGATATGGCCGGCAGTTCGAATGATGGCGTCGACGGTCAATCCGCTTCGGAATTTGTACTGCATTTCGAACGAGCCTGCAGGAAGCACCTGACCGAGGAGATCCTCCAGCAACGCTTCTCCCAATCCGCCCCGAT
>JBFYQI010000441.1:0-7096 GCA_041302875.1 Ignavibacteria bacterium | reverse complement strand
CCGGTGATACCAGATTGGCGGGGATGACCGGCGAGTTCACGGCACAAGTTGGTGCCTTCCGCGAGCGCAATCGCGCTGAATCGGTCGTGGCCAATCTATCGGAATCGGGCTATCCGGCGTTCGTTCAGACGGTTCCGATGAAGGGCGCTGACTGGTACACCGTGTGCATCGGCAAGTATGCATCCCGAAATGCCGTTCGGGAAGCTGTTGCGAACTCCGCGGCAGAGATTCGTGCGTCGTACGTGGTCGCGCGCGTACGATGAATCATGTGATGTCCCAGACTCCATAGGTCCGTATGAATCTGCTGGAACTCTTCCTCCGCGGCGGGATCGTCATGTGGCCGATCCTGCTCTGTTCCGTCATCGGTGTTGTCGTCATTGTGGAGCGGTTTCTCGTCCTCCGCCGCGCCCACATTGACGCGGGACAATTCATGATGCGTCTCCGGAGCGTGTTGCAGCGCGGTGATCTTCTCGCCGCGGTCAATTTCTGCTCCCGCACCGATGCGCCGCTCGCCCGCATTCTCAAGCAAGGCATCACCAAGTATCCGGAAGGTCCGGAGCGCGTCCGCGAAGCGATTGAGAATGCGGGGAAGGAAGAAGCCTTCAAGCTTGAGCAGCGGCTCGGGATGCTGGCCAACGTCGCCGGCATCGCACCGCTGCTCGGATTCCTCGGCACCGTGACCGGGATGATCGGCGCATTTCGCATGATCGAACAGCTCGGCGGTTCGGCGACTCCCGCGGACCTCGCGGGGGGAATCTGGGAAGCGCTGCTGACGACCGCATTTGGTCTCATCGTTGGTATTCCGGCCTACGGATTCTACAATCACTTCGTCTCTCGCGTCAGCAGGTTTGTGTTTGAGATGGAGAGTGCCTCAGAAGAATTCCTGGACCTCGTCCGTTCGGGGAAGCTTTCCGACAACGCCGAGAAGTCCTGATCCATGCGATTCCGCACCGAGAATAAGCCGCTCGTCGCATTTTCCTACGCATCCCTCACGGACGTCGTCCTGCAGTTGCTCATCTTCTTCCTGCTCTCCTCGGGATTCGTCATCCAATCGGGCCTCCGCGTGCATTTGCCGAAGGCGACCTCCGCAGACCAGGGACAGAAGAGCGAGATCATCATCACTGTTGCACAATCCGGCGCGATGTCGCTGAACAATCAAGCGGTGACGCCAGAGAGCCTGCGTGGTGAATTGGCAGCGCTCTTGAACGGCGATCCTTCCCGGCTGATCATCATTCAGGCGGACCGGAGCGTGAGTCTTCAGCAGGCTGTCCTTGCGATGGATATCGCGAAGTCCGCAGGAGCGACCAAGTTCCTTATCGCCACGCAACCGCATGATCGACCTTAACGCGACGGTCACCCGTGAACTGAGAACCGGATGGATCGCATCGGCGGCGGTTCATCTGTTGCTCCTTCTGCTGTTCGTCTTCTTCTCCCTCCCTGAAGCGATTCGTGCTCCCCAAGAAGTTGAGATGGCGTGGGGAATGGTGGCATCGGAGATCGAATCATCCCCCGCCGGTGGCCTGACGAGCGACCTAATCCCGCGACTTACCGATGCCGATGCGATGATGGGACGAAATGCTGCGTCCGCTCCTTCTGTTCCTATTGACCTGCCCGAACGCCGTTCACTCGATCCTTCAACCGAAACGTTGCAATCCCTTCCCCGTGACAAGCAGGGAATCGAACCGGATGCGGTTGGAGCGACGACGGGACGTCAGACGGGAACGGCGGGAGAGCGAACGGCTCGCGGAGCGATCCAGCGCGGGGCGGCTGAACGGGGGACAGGCGTTGCTCCAGGAGCTTCAGCAGGCCGGTTTACGGGCTCAGGGCAGGAAGGCCCCGGTACGGGAGTGGGGAAGGGGGTTGGGTACTCGTTGGAATGGACGAACGGAGGGACGCGCAAGAAGTTGAGCGGCGACCTTCCAAAGTATCCCGAGGGGACGAACGTCGAAGCGCAGATCAGGATTCTCGCGGTTGTGACGCCGGACGGGAATGTCCGCAGCGTACAGCCGGCACAGCGAGCGAATGCACGCTTGGAAGATGCGGCCATGCGGGAACTGCGTCTGTGGAGGTTTGAACCGCTTCCATCCGGTGTCACGCAGGTTGATCAGACCTGCGTTGTCTCGTTCTTGTTCCGCTTGAAGTGATCAAACTTGATCTGAGCAATCGAATCGCGGGAATTTTATCGTAGTCAGCACTCATCAGCTTCATTGTTCCGCATAAATCTCTCTTCTCGCTCGGTTTACTTACGCATCGCTTACAGTAAGTCCGCTGTATTCTCATTTTCGCCGGCCCTCACCAAACAACCTTATCAGTTCCTGATCCAAGTAGAACCGAGCAGCCTTCGCGCCAAACTCGTTGAACTTCGGGTTTGCATGCGGGCGTCGAACGACGCCATGTGAATCGGTTAGTCCCAGTGAATACAACGTGGCGAAGATCTGAGCGGAATCTCGTTCCGTAGACATGCGCGGAATATCCGCTTTCCACAAGCCCTGCGCCATGCGAATGTATGCGGCAGCGTACAGGAGATTGATCGCCGGATCGTTGAGCCTCGTAATGAGCTCTTCGAGCGATCTACTTGGTCTGATCAGAACCACCCGCTGTCGAAAGAAACCTGCCGCTGTTGAGTCGACAAGCTGCTGCTCGATCCACATTGCCGTATTGACCTTGATCTGTCCGAGACCGACGGAGCTGTTGTAGCCACATTGCGCCAGCACATTATCAAGAATGAACTCTCCGAATTTCACATTTGACGAGTGTTCAGCATACAGGATCGCAGCGAGCATGCGAGGCGAGATCTCGAAGGCATCTGCAGCCTTCGAGATCTGCTCGTGATACTCTGAGACTATACGTCGTGCATTCCCCTCTGTTTGGCCCAGGAGAAGGCTTACAGAGAACAGCACAGCGACAAGAGCGCCCCGCATCGCGTCACTTTAAAAGTGTCATCCGCTTGCTGTCACTGAAGGATCCTGCTGACAAACGATAGACATACGTACCTGATGAAAGTCGATCCAATCGAACGTCCACCTGGTGCTTCCCCGAAGGCAGGTATCCCTTATAGGCATGCATTACCTTTTCACCGAGAAGATTGTAGACCGCAAGCGTGACTGTACAAGTATCAGACCTTCTTGGACAGATTTTGCTAGATTTGTAGAGATAGTTGTGAGGTCAAGGTCATGGCAAAACGATGGACTGTCCCGTACAAGAAGGTTGTGCTTGAGTATGCAGAGCTTTGTGGTCAAGATGCCAGATCGTATCGAGAATTTGGTGTTTCCAGGTCCACGTTCTATGAGTGGAAAAAGATCCTGAAGGAAAGGGGTGCAGCAGGGCTCGTTCCGAGAAAGCCGATTGCCAAACATCACCCGAGATCTCTGCAATCGGAAGTCGTTGATAGGATTCTGGAGCTGAGAAAGAACTGCGGTCTCGGTCCGCAGCGCATAACGTGGTATCTGGAACGCTATCACAACATTAAGACTTCTTGTGCAAGTGTGTATCGCAGCCTCGTACGTCACGGCGTCAGTCGGCTGGCTCGGAACGTCGGCAGGAGAGCCGTTCACACCCATCGATATGCGAAAGAAGTGCCTGGACATCATGTGCAGACAGACGTGAAGATTGTGAGCCTGAAGACAAGTGACGGGCGTCGTGTGCGCCGCTATCAATACACGGCAATCGATGATGCAACTCGAGTGAGAGCGCTAAAAATCTATAACCGTCACAACCAAGCCAACGCGATCAGGTTCATTGACTACGCCATCGAGAAGTTCCCATTTCGCATCCATACGATTCGCACAGATCGCGGGCACGAGTTCCAAGCTCAGTTTCACTGGCACGTCGAGGACAAAGGCATCAGACACGTCTACATCAAGCCTCGATCACCAGAACTCAATGGCAAGGTAGAACGGTCGCATCGGTCAGATCAAGAAGAGTTCTATCAGCTTCTGACCTACACCGATGACGTGGATCTCGAAAAGAAGCTCAAAGCGTGGGAACGCTATTACAACTATGATCGACCCCATGGAGCATTCAACGGCAAGACCCCGTATGAGGCGCTAAAACATCTCTTACAGAACCCCAAAAAGTGTCCATGAAGGTCCGAAATATCACACTTGTCACAACCGAAAATTGTCGATGATCGACGATGTCAGATATAGGGGTGCCGTTTCGTTTCCAATCATGGTACTTCTCGGCCGAAATGACCGATCTCGACGCCCTGAATACTTCTGTCGTTGGAGGAGCCGGATTGAAACCCGCCGGGGCCGTATAAGGCTTGAAGTTGGGGCCGCCTTCCCAGCGTCCAATTGAGTCTATCGAGCTCGAGCTACTGAGTGCCTGATCTACACGAGATCAATCGTTGGCTGGCCGAACAGTGCAGTGTACGTGCAATTGCTTGAAGGGTGAATCGTTAGCACCGTGTTGTTGTTTGGCTGTTGGAGAGAACCTTCGCATGTAGAACTCCAATTGCCCGGCTCGGGGAAAGGGTAGGTGAGCGGCGGATTTCCAATCGCTTGGGTATATGCTCGAATAGTATATGCATCGCCTTCGTACCAGATTTGAGATCCGCTCGATGGCGATGTCCAAGGAGAGGGTTTATTCCCAAGATTATCGATTTGGACCGTTCCTCCTGCAAACGAATTCTGTACTGTGACAATGACCATGGGGGTGTACGATATCCGAAGATAAAAGAAGGGAACGTCTGTCACGGATTTATCGCTTCCCTCGTTTTCGCTCAAGATTCCTATCGTAAGATCGTTTGCCGAACTGACCGCTGTCTGGACATCTGCGGTAAGAGTGCTCGAAGAGGGAAGATATCCGTTCGTCTCCTCATACTTGCGGCCGGTATAGTAAACACTCAAGGGATTCGTGAATTGGCCGTAAAGTTGTTGTGCGCTTGAGTAGTCCCGGGGCAATTTGATGATCTTCGCTTTGTCACCACCATGGTTGTAATCGTACCCCGAAATGGTGACATACAACGAACAACTGTTAACACGGGCACCCTGTGGAACGAAGGAGGCTATGGCGAAATAGTATCGCGTGCGGAATCGACGTTGGAATACTGCGTCATCCGCTCGCCCAATCTTTCTTTGAACCAACGATGCGTAGTTGTAGACGTTCTGGATGCCGTTGATGGAATCATCCTCTTCCACCGTAGTGATGTTTTGAGGATTAACTATTACGAAATGTTGGCTTTGGCTTGAGCTCAGATATGGCGATATCATGGCAGCAACAATAAGCAGAAGAATCCGGTGCTTTTTCATGTATCCTCTCCTGAAGTGTTGACCTTTTCGCAAACGGTGTCTATCATTCAGTGCAAACAAAAGGGCATACACCACCCATGGTGGACGAAAGACTCCCGGTTGTTTGCGTTGTGCGCGCGCCGGTATTGCCGTACTGGCGCGCGTTCGTTTTCATGTAATGGCTGCGTCATGCTGGAGGACCTCGACCCTCATTCGTGCATGACCCGCAGGCGATCAAAGAGTTCAAAACCCGCGAAAGCCTCATCGTGTCCCCATGGCGACAACAGCCTGACGGCCACTTGATCCGACGGCAAATACCCGTTTATTACTCATCGCGACGCTGGTAAAACTGCCGTTGGTGAGTGAAGTGACGTTCTGGTAAGATCGCCAAGTTGCGCCGTTCCAGTGTAGACACTCTCCATATACGCCCACTGCAACCACGTCGTTTAGGGCCATCCCTCGAATGTGCGTCACTCCGCATCGGGTAATCTGCAGTGGAGAATTAATCCACGCTGTGTCATTGGGTGTATGCTTTTCATAGATCCCCGAGCCGACTACATAGTAGTGTTTCCCAGAGACGAACCACAAGCCGAACAGCTCAGCGATTTCATCAATCGGGTACAGTGAAAGCGTTGTGACGTTGCTCGGGCCGATGCGGAAGATCCCTCGTCCGATGGGGTAATTGCGAGTGCAGACAGCCAAAACCTCGTCCGCGTCGCCCCAGATGTCGACAAAGTCAAGCGTCGACCCGCTCTCGATTTTCGTCCACGACGTGCCGTCGTAGTGGCGAATGTCGCCGGCATTACCTACCACGTACAAATCACTTGAGGAGGTTCCCCACATTCTATTCACGCGAGAATGGAAGCCGGGGATTTCCACTTCTTGATACGAACTTCCATTCCAGTGAATCGCATAGCCAATCCCGAACCAAATGTCGTCCTTGGTGAAAGCGAAAAGTGCGGAGATCGGTGCGTACCCACCTAGGTACGTCAGCCGCTTAATATCCCAAGTCTGGCCGTTCCATACGGCAACATTGTAGGGTGTGTAGTCTCCCTCCACATAGATCTCCCCCACAGCATAGGCCAGCGTATCATTGATGATGGCAACATCGTAGAGGGCGCTGCTTCCGCCGGTGCCGCCGAGCGTCGTCACCTCCCAGGTGAACGCGTGGCTGGTGGTGTCGGGACCGGCAACGACAACGGGATTGCTCCGGCAGGCGAAGGAGGTCAGCCCCAACCAGGTACAGGTTGCGGCAATGAGCGAAAGTGGCACAACAACGGTTGCAAATGAACTAGATGGTCGACAGAACGGAAGACTTCGATGATGCATCACAGACTCCTTTCAGAATAAACGGACCATTCCCGTTCACTAAAAAGAGAAGAGAAGAGAAGAGAAGAGAAGAGAAAAAGCCACGGTCCCAAGAAATCCTTCAGAGAGTCCTTCCCTGGTGAATCTCTGATTCCCACAGCGGTATCCTATGAAAAAGGAGCGTCATTGTAAACATGAAAAACAAGAATTCCTGACGGCATCTTCTTTGGAACTTCGCATGTGAGCTACCACCCCGATGTTCGCGCCCCCATTTCCACTTTTCCCCCTTCCACCTTCCCCGCTTCCTCGATTTCCCGTTCATCGCTTTTCTCGGGGGCGCTGTAGGGATCCCCTTAGTCCTTCGCTGCACCCTCAGGGCGGTCACTCCCCGCAGCGCGCTTCCCATCAGACAGAATGACCTTGTAGAAGACCGCTTCACCCATCGTGAGGATGAGAAGCGAGATCGTGTCGCGATTGAATTCCTCTCTCACGGCAACCCAGAAGTTCGAATCGAGCGGCTGATAGAACCACTTCACGAACCACTCCGGCGTGAAGAG